>CAZOHN010000043.1:0-20743 GCA_964579325.1 uncultured Rhodobacterales bacterium | reverse complement strand
CTAGCGATCCCCGACCGCAATGGTCGGAACTCCTCCGCTGGCGTAAATGATGACGGATCGGAACCAGCATGCCCGGCAAATGGACCCGGAGATGCCGGTTCGGCGCGGCGATCTAGCACAACGCGTGCATGTCTTGACCCGGTATGTCGGAGCACCGGAATGGCGCGGTCCAATGCTGGTCAAGAAATTGCTGTGTCGGCCCCGCGGGCTTTGCGCCGGTCAAGCCGCCAAAGCGAAGGCCGCGTCGGGGGTAATCCTGTCCAGAGCCAGATGGAGGTGTCGACGACCGGATCAGCCCGAGATCGCAAGCGTGAAAGTCCGGTAGTCCTCGACTGCTTCGGCAATTGCCTGGGCAAGCAGGTCTGCCCCATGTTGCGGACGGGCCAGTTCGGACCATGACCCGACACGCCCGCAGGGAAACCGGGCCCGGTGTTCATCGGCGGGTCCATGACGGTCACCTGCATGGGCGGCGCGAAAGGCGGCATCCAGCGCCTCGGGGGCAGGCAGGGGCTCACGGGTGATGCGGCGGTGCCGGGCCTGGGTGATCGCCACTTCGGACGGCGTGGCATGCATGCCCTCCCACTCGCCATAGAGCTGCAGGCGTAGGGCGTTGGTCTTGGGATACTCCCACCAGGACCGGATACGCACGGCGAGCGGCGCGGTTTCGGCCAGCGCACGCAATGGCGCCAGATTTGCGCCATGGCCATTCATGACATAGAGCCGCCGGAAACCATGGGTGGCCAAAGAGATCAGAATTTCTTCGACCAGGGCACAAAAGGTTGCCTCCGACAGCGATATCGTGCCTGGAAAGGCCATGTTGAACGGTGCAGGAGAATAGGCGAGGGGCGGCAGGACGATCGCGCCGGTCGTTTCGCCTACACCGTCGGCCACCGCTGTGGCACAGAGGGCATCGGTGCCGATCAGTCCGATCGGCCCGTGCTGCTCGGTCGATCCGACTGGCAGGATGGCAGCGTCATTGCAGGTCAGGTAATTGGCCACCTCTTCCCACGACATCATGTCGAGTCTCATGCGCTGCCCTCCCTGGCTGCGGCCCATTCGGCCAGCACGGCGGCATAGGCGCGCAGATGTGGGCCGGCGACGGGATGCGCCCGGCCCGGGCCGGTCAGATCCGACAGCGGCAGGGCCAGGGCGCGACCCAGCATTACGACTACTTCGGCCACTGCGAACAACCCACAATCGGGCAGGGCCGGTGTCGCGCCACCCAGATACGGGCCGGGGCCGGCCGCTGCGGCCAAGGTGGAAAGATGGCGGTCGAGCGTTTCGTGCTGGAGGTCCGACACCGGCGCCCTCCCGACAAACGCAAACATCGCCCGCGCTGCGGGTTCCACCCGCGTATCGACGAAACGCGACAGGGCGCGCAACCGAGCGCGGTCACGAGGGCCACCCGGCAACAGCACCGATCCTGCACCGATATCGTCGAGGTATTCGAGGATCGCATCGGACTCGGCCAGCACAAAGCCGTCATGCACCAGCGCCGGCACCGTGCCCTGCGGCACGATGGCCCGGTACTCGGCGCTGCCGTAACCGGCGGGCGGAGATAACTCGCGCCAATCCAGCCCCTTCAGTGCCATGCCGACACGCACCTTGCAGGAATAGACGCTGACCGGCGTCGTGTAGAGGACCAACTCAGTCGCGCGCATGCATTCCCGATCCCATGCGCCGCTCCATCACCCGCACACCCCACGACACCAGCAGGATCAGAACGAGATATTCCAGCACCAGGAAGGTGTAGATTTCCAGGGGGCGGAATTCGGTCAGCGTCAATTCGTTGGCGCGACGGGTCAGTTCCTGAAAGCCGATCACCGACACCAGCGACGACATCTTTAGGACGTATACATACTGGTTGCCCAGGGCCGGCAACACCGCCCGCACAACCTGCGGCAGGATTACCAGACGCATGGTCTGGAACGACGACAGGCCCAGACTGCGGGCAGCATCGCCCTGCCCCTTCTTGATGGATTGCAGGCCGGATCGAAAGATCTCGGACGTAAATGCGCTGTCCGAGACGGCAAGACAGATCAGCCCTGTCACGAAGACTCCGAACTGCACGCCCGTTAGGATCGGCAACCCGTAGTAGACCCAGAGGATCATCACCAGTAGCGGGATCGAGCGGAACACCTCGACATAGATCCGGCTCAGGACGAAAAGCGAGCGCCGCTTGGAAACGCCCATCAGCGCGACCAGCAGACCGGCGGTCATCGAAATCAGCGTCGCGAGCGTCGAGATCGACACCGTCGCCCAGAATCCGCTGAACAGAAAGCCAAGATTGGTCTGCCCCCGCGGATCCCAAGGCGACAGGACATACCAGGCAAAGGTGTAGGAGCTGCCTGACCCCGACGTCGAACAACCGGACAGCACAAGTGCCAAGGCGATCAACCCCGGCACCCGTGCCCGTTGAACCATGCCCGCGATCACGCTGCGTTCAGCTCTGGCCCAGCCATTTCGCATCCAGACCGGCAAAGAAGCCGTCCGTCCGCCGCAAGGTCACCCAGGTATTGATGAAGTTCAGCCAGACCTGATCCTCCTGCGCGACGACATAGGCAAAGGGCCTCCTGTTGCGCATCTCCGAGCCCGGGACAAGGATCCGCAACTCGGGGAAGCGTTGCACGAGGGTGCCGGCCTCGACGTTCGAAGTGATGGTCACGTCTGCCCGTCCCGCCAGGACCTCCTGGAAACCCGTGGCGGGGCTCTGCACGGCCTGAATGCTGGCGCTGGGAAAATGGCGGCGGGCCTGCTCTTCGAAAACCGTACCCATCGACACGGCCACTGTAACTCCGGCGGCGTTGATCGACTCCCAGGTAGCAAACTGTTCTGCCTTGGCGGCGTTGGCCAGAGGCACCGTGCCCGCTTCGGTATAGGGCGCCGAAAAGGCCGCCACTCGCGCACGGGCAACGTTGACCGAAGCGCCCGAAAAGATGTCGAAACGGTCCGCGGCGACCCCGGCGGTGATCGTTGCCCACTCGGCCACGACCCATTCGATCTGCACTTCCAGATCAGCCGCCAGCTGTGTCATCGCTTCGATGTCATAGCCCGCGTAACTGTTGGTCGCGGCATCCCGGAAGGACATGGGGTTGAAATCGCCAGTTGTGCCCACGCGCAGGGTGCCGGTCTCCAGCACGCGCGCCAGGCGCGAGCCGGCGGTCTGGGCCTTGGCCTCCCTGACATTGGCCAGAAGTGCGGTACCGGTACCGATCGCGGCTGCAACAATGAGGTCCCGTCTCAGCATACTGTAGTCTCCCGTTGGTTATCTATTGTTTGAGTCAGGCGACCCGCGCGCGCAGACTTCGGGTCAGTGGTCCGTGGTCGACGATTGCATCAAAATCAAAGCCGCGCTGCAGAAATCCGTGTTTCAGCAGGTGCTCGTACTTCTTGCGCACGAGCGCCACTCGCCTCGGTGCCAGTGACACATCCACCTGATCCACCAGCCGCGCGGAATATCCGTAGTCCAGCAGCGCCTCGGGCAGACCTGTATCGTTCGCGAACATGCGTCGCGTCTCGCTGACATGGGCGCGGACCCAGTCCTGTGCGCCCAGAAGGCGGGCCATCCAGCGGTCCACCAGATCGGGGCGCGCCTGCAGTAGTGCCGCCGAAACGGTCAGCACGATGGGGTGACCGAACCCGGCCTCGCTGTCATCCTCATGCCCGCGCAGGCGCAGCAAGGGCACGGCGCCGGTGGTCGCGGTTAGGATCGCCGACAACGCGGCATCCGAATAGATGACGTCCACCTGCCCGCGATAGAGCGCCGCTACCTCCTCGCGCTGGACCGCGAACTGGCTGCGGCTGCCCCACAGGGAGGCCCGCGCCTCGGGGCCGGCGGTGGCATCGTCATAGTAGGCACGGTCGATCTCGATCGGGACGATGGTGATGTCCCCCGGCTGAAAGCCCCCGATCGCCATCAGATGCTCTATCCCAGCCAGAACCGTAGCGCGCCACCAGTCTGTCGCGTCACGCTTGCGGATCGGCAGGGCGATACGCGCGCCCCTGAGAGCGCCCACACCTTCGGCCCGGCGCGCGGCAATCAGGTTTTCGGGCAAGGAATAGAAGCCCGAAACACGGTCATGCCAGTTCAGCCCGATGATCCGCAGATCGACGCCACGCGCCATCGCCTGCAAGGGTGGTACGTAGCCGCCGAAACGGAACAGCGCCGGGTGATCGTGGCTGTAGTGCGCAAGCCGGGTTGCTTCGTCAGACGCCTCGGCAATGGACCGGACAGGAATGCCGTCGGGCGCGAATTCCTCCTCAAGCCAACCCTGCCGGATCGCTACCGAGGCAGCGGTCGGGGCCGGGCAGCGGGTGTACCACAGGGTTGTCATGGCGAAGCGGTCCTCGTGCCGGTCCCGGCAGCGTCGCGCAGGCCGGGGCAGAGGTGCAAGTGGCGGCTGGTAATGGCAACGATCAGTCTGACTTATCGCATAAGTGGGCCTCGGCCAGAACCCAGTCATGGAATGCCGCCACTGCCGGTCGCTTGAGTGCAGACTCGGGACAAACCAGCCAGAAGGCATAATCCGACGGCACCGACGGCAAGGCAAAGGGCCGAACCAGCCGCCCGTCAGCCAGCGCATCCATCACCAGAGCATCACGGCCCAATGCGACGCCAAGACCCTCGATAGCCGCTTGCACCACCATGTTCGACTGCCCGAAACGCCGGATACGCGCTGGCCGGGGCAAGGAAACACCCGATTGTGTCGCCCAGAACTCCCAGTTCGGCAAGCGCCCGCCTACAGGTTTCAACTCGTCCACCAGCAGCGAATGCCGTGCCAGATCGGCCGGGTGCCGCAGAGGGGGATCGCCCGCCACCAGCGCGGGCGCACAGACAGGCGTCAGGCTTTCGCCCAAAAGCTTTCGCACGAAGAGCCCTGGATACTGCCCCAAGCCATAGCGGATTGCCACGTCCGCCTCGCCACCGGAAAAGCTGACAGGGCGTGGATCGGTGGAAATGGACACCGAAATGTCGGGATGCGCCTGATCGAAGCGGATCAGCCTAGGAAACAGCCAGTTGATGGCAAAGCCTGGCAGGCAGGTGACCGCAAGCGTCGACCCGCTATGCCCCCGGCTGCGCAAGTCCTGGCAAACCGCTCCGATACGGCCCAGTCCCTCGGCGACGGCCTCGGCGAGCCGCTGTCCCTCGTCTGTCGGATGCGAGGCGCGCGTACCGCGCACCAGAAGCCGCTGGCCGGTCCAAGCTTCCAGCATTCGCACATGCTGGGACACTGCGCTTTGCGACATGCCAAGATCTTCGGCGGCGCGGTTGAAACCATTCAGCCGGACCACCGCCTCGAAGGCTCGAAGGGCCGCAAAGGGCAAGGCGGTCAGCATCACCGGTATAAGCCTGACTTAACGGGTAGATTAGACATGGCATATTGCGCCCGGGCCGGCAACGCCGTGGAGTGATGGCGGGCGGGCCGTCCGGGAAATGGCGCAGGAATGATCAGCAACCGCACAGAAAGGATGCAGGATGCCGTCGCCAACCTCGTCTTTGGTTGTGCCGGGGCAAGACCGGGCGCGCATCTTCTGATCTTGCACGAGGACCATGCGCAAGGCCATTACGAAGCCGGGCTGTGCGAGGATGTCCACCACGCGGCACAGGCGCTGGGGCTGGTGGTGGAATGCCGGCAGGTCGCGTTTTCTCCCGAACCCGCCGAACCGCCGGCCCGGCTGTTGTCCGCGATGGAGGCTGCCGACCATATCCTCTATCTGGCGCGACTGGGCGACCAGATGCGCTTTCGCCCCCTGCCCCACGCCCAAAAGACCATCGTCAGTTATGCCGTCACCCGCGCAGCGATGGTCAGTGCTTTTGGCACCATCCCGCACGCGGCAATGGTAGCCCTCAAGACAGTGATCAACGCCGCGATGCAGTCCGCCCGCACGATCCGCGTCACCTGCCCGTTGGGCAGCGATTTCGTCGGGCAGGTCGCCCCAACCACGGAGCCGCTGGCCGATGTCGGCATCAGGCGCTTTCCCATGGCTGTGTTCTCACCCCTGCCGATGGAGGGATTCTCGGGCCGGGTGGCATTGGCGCGGTTCCTGGTAGGAACCGGGTCGATCTACTACCAGCCCTTCGTGCATGAAATCGCTGGCGTCGCGATGGTGCAGTTCGCCGGTACACGGATCACCGGGTATGATGGCCGCGCCGACACCGTCGCCGGAATCAGCGCCCACATCGCGGCGCTCGCCGACCGCTATGGGCTGGACGGGGACTTCGTGCACTCCTGGCACGCTGGCATCCATCCCGGGTGCGGCTACGAGGGTGCGGCTCTCGAGACCCCCGGACGCTGGACAGGCAGCGCCTTCGGCAACCCGCGCCTTCTGCATGTCCACACCTGCGGCGCCTATGCCCCCGGTGAGGTTTGCTGGAACCTCCTAGACCCGACCATAGCGCTGGACGGGGTGGCGCTTTGGCAGCAGGGTAGACTATACCCCAACCGCATTCCGGGAGGCGCGGCGGTGCTGGGTGCCTGCCCCGAACTGCGCGCCCTCTTTGCCGCCCCCACCCTGTCCGTCGGCATCGACTAAGGAGTTGTCACATGTTTCTGCACAATGCCTGGTATGTCGCAGCCTGGGACCATGAGGTGGGCCGTAGCCTTACCCCGGTGCGGATGCTCGATCAGGCACTGGTGCTCTATCGTACTCAGGCCGGTTCGGTGGCGGCGCTCGAGGACGCCTGCCCCCACCGCAAACTTCCGCTCTCCATGGGTCGGCTTCAGGGCGATCAGGTGGAATGCGGTTACCACGGCTTGACCTTCGACGCGACGGGCACCTGCACCCGCGTGCCGGGCGCCGAGCGTATCCCCCACCGTGCCTGTGTGCGGTCCTATCCGGTCGAGGAACGCTACGGGCTGGTCTGGGTCTGGATGGGGGACCCAACCCTCGCCGATCCTGCCCGCATCTTCGACGTTCCCGGTTGGGGGGATCCGACCTGGGGCGTCAACCGGGGCGACGCGATGACGCTCGAATGCAACTATCTCTACATGACCGACAACCTCCTCGACCCCAGCCATGTCGCCTGGGTTCACCAGACAAGCTTTGCGGGCGCCGGGACCGATGACGTGCCGCTCAACACCGATGTCCACGAAAAGGGCGTGACCGTCTGGCGCTGGATGACCGACATCCCGGCCGCGCCCTTCTACGCGCAGTTCCTGAAGTTCCCCGGCAACTGCGATCGCAAGCAGCATTACGAAGTCCATTGGCCCTGCCACGCCATCATCAAGGCGATCTTCGTTCCGGCAGGTACCGGCGGCGAGGGCAGGCCGCTGCACACCGATGGCTTTATCATGGACAGCTACAACTTCATGACCCCGGTCAGCGCCACCGAGACACGCTACTACTGGTTCCAGATGCGCAACTTCGCCCCTGACGATGCCGAGGTCAGCGCGCGCTTCGCTTCCTCAGTCAGAGGAGCGTTCGAGGAAGATCGGGTCGTCCTCAACGCGGTGCAGAAGGGGATGGATACGCAGACAACACCCAATCTTGATCTGGCCATCGACCTTGGCCCCCTTCGGTTTCGGAATCACCTGCGCAAGATGATCGAAGCGGAGCGAGCCAGCGCCGGATAGCCACGCAGAACACCTCGCGCGATTGCAGTCCGTGGCTCGCCATGAAGAGATGCGTCTTGCGGCCAAGCGCACCGGGCCGGATCGGGCATTCGACGGGGCTGTTATCCATCTCGACGCGACCATAGTGCAGCAATCGGGTGAGGCCCTCCCGGCGGGCGAGGGTGTTGCGACCGGGAACCTGCGGCAACCACGACTCGAGCCAGCGCCGGAAGAAGTCCACGTCCCCCCGCTCATGCTCGCGGCCGGCAATACGCCGTGCCAGCGCACCACGCGCGGAAACGACTGCGAATCGCCTGAAAAGACGCCGACCGATCGCAAGGTTCTGGAAAGCCGGGTTGGGCAGCATTCTGGCTCGGGCCGCAATGGGGGGAACCTCCGGACAAGGTGCGCAGACACTCCCACATGAACCGGTTCGCGGGCTCATGCCTTGCGGCCGTTATCTCGCGCTCCGGTAGCTGCCTTCGTGCGTAGCTGCACCCAGAGTGGCAGGTGTGGCTGCGTCCAGCGAGACCGCTTGTCTGCCGGAACCGATCCTGCGCAACCGCAGCGCGTTGGTCAGCACCATGACCGAAGACAGCGCCATTGCCCCGGCTGCCAGGGCCGGTGATAGCATGGTGCCGGTCACAGGCCAGAGTGCACCAGCGGCGACCGGGATCAGGAGCGCGTTATAGCCGAAAGCCCAGACGAGATTCTGCCGGATGTTCGCCATGGTGCGTCGACTGACCTCGACGGCGGTGGCGAGCGTGGCAAGGTCCTCGCCCATCAGGACCACATCGGCGCTTTCGATCGCGACGTCAGTGCCCGTACCGATGGCGATGCCCACGTCGGCAGCAGCCAGCGCTGGCGCGTCGTTGATGCCGTCACCGGTAAAGGCGACACGTGCGCCGCCGGATTGCAGCGCCCGGACAGCCTCGACCTTGCCCTCCGGCAGAACCTCGGCAACCACCCTGTCGATTCCGAGTTCGGCGGCGATGGCCTCGGCGGCGGGGCGCAGGTCGCCCGAGATCATCGCCGTCTCGAAGCCCATCTCGTGAAGCCGCGCGATCGCCGCGCGGGCAGAAGTGCGGGGGCGGTCGGCGATGCCGAGAACACCCGCCAGTTGGCCATCGGCCGCCACGAAGACAGGTGTCGCGCCACGCACGGCCAGCGCCTTGGCCTCACCCGCGAGAGGAGCCGTGTCCACCCCCCCGGCTGCCAGGAACCGGGCCGAACCCACGCGGACGTCTTGCCCCCCCACCCGCGCAGCCAGCCCTAGGCCCGGCGTCGCGCGCGTATCCTCCGCCGCCGCAGGACTGATCCCGGCAGCGCGTGCGGCTCTGAGGACCGCAGCAGCGAGGGGGTGCTCGGATGAGGCTTCCGCCCCGGCTGCCAGCGCCAGGAGCCCACGCTCATCGAAGCCGGAGGCAGGAAACGAGCGTGTCACCTCGGGCTTTCCCTCGGTGAGCGTTCCGGTCTTGTCGAAGGCGATCACCTTCACCTCGGAAAGCGTCTGGAGCGCGGCGCCCCCCCGGAACAGCACGCCAAGATCGGCGGCCCGACCGGTGCCGACCATGATCGAGGTCGGCGTGGCAAGCCCCATCGCGCAGGGACAGGCGATAATGAGAACGGCGACGCCTGCCACTAGGGCATGAGTCAGCCTCGGCTCCGGGCCGTAGACCAGCCAGGCGGCGACCGCCACAAGTGCCACGGCCATCACGGCAGGCACGAACCACAGCGTGATACGGTTGACGAGTTCCTGCACGGGCAGCCGCGCGGCCTGCGCCTCCTCCACCAACCGGATGATCTGGGCCAGCCGCGTGGCCTCTCCCACCGCCGTTGTTCGGATCACGAGCACGCCGGGGCCGTTCACGGTTCCGCCGGTGACATCGGCGCCCTGCCCCTTCGCAACCGGGATCGGCTCGCCCGTAAGCATCGATTCGTCCACGTGGCTGTCGCCCGAGACCACGACCCCATCGGCCGCTAGACGCTCGCCGGGACGCAGATGGATCAGGTCGCCCGGCCGGATCGCCTCGGCGGCTACCTCGGATACGGTGCCGTCCCGCTCGACCCGTGCCGTCGCAGGGCGCAGGCCCGCGAGACGCCGGATCGCCGCGCCCGTGCGGCCCTTGGCACGGGCCTCCATCCACCGTCCTGCGAGAATCAGCGTCACGATGACGGCGGCCGCCTCGAAGTAGACAGCGCGAGCTGTGTCGGGGAGCACGGCGGGGGCGAAGGTGGCAACGGTCGAGTAACTCCAGGCGGCAGCGGTTCCGAGCGCCACCAGAGCGTTCATGTCGGGGGCGCCCCGGACCAGCGCCGGCCAGCCCTTGGTGTGGAACCTCAGGCCAGGACCGAGGAGGACCACCGTCGTCAGAACGAACTGGATCAGGCGGCTCGTCTCAGTACCGATCGTCCGCGAGACCCAGTGGTGGAAAGCGGGAAAGACATGGCCGCCCATTTCGAGAATGAAGACAGGCAGCGTCAGGAGGCCAGCCAGCAGCGCCGCGCGGGCGAGGGTTCGGGCTTCGGCCCGCCTGAGGTCGGCCTTCGGAGCGGTGTCGGTCCGCGTCGCCGGATACCCGGCCTTCGCCAGCGCCGCGAGGGTTGCCTCCTCGGCCCCGGACCCGGCAAGGAGCGTCACCCGCGCCGTTTCGGCGGCAAGGTTCACCTCGGCCGATAGAACCCCGGGGACCTTGGAAATCGCCCGCTCGACGCGCCCCACGCAGGAAGCGCAGGTCATCTCGGAGACCGACAGGGCCAAGGTCTCGATCCGCGCCGGATAGCCCACTCTTGCCAAGGCTCCCGAGATGGCCGAGGCGGTGCCTCCCACGACCCGCGCCGTCTCGGACGCGAGGTTCACCTCGGCCGAAGTGACACCCGGCACCGCCTTGAGCGCCCCCTCGACGCGCGCGACACAGGAGGCGCAGGACATTCCTTCGGGGTTGAGGATCAGCGGCTGGGCCATACCCATGATAAGGGATGCCGACACGGTGAGGTCAAGCGGATGCGGCAACACGACTGGCCTGCGGACGGGGCGATACTCAGCCGTCGAGCGTCTCGAGAATGGCCCGAGCCCGCGGCATCCGCGCGAGGCTGGCCGCAATCCGCGTGCGCCAAGCCGGGCCAGCCGACCGGGCGGCGGCATAGGCTTCAGCGAGATCGTCGGGGCGGTCCTCGGCCATTGCCTCGATCAGGAAGGCGGCCTGCGCCCGGTCCTTGCGCGACTTGAGGGCATCGGCACCGCCCCGGCGCCGGTCGGCAACGATCAGCTTGTGGATCGCGAAACGCTCGGGTCTGGGAACTTGGATCAGCACGCCTGAACGATAAAGCAGCGGAACGCGGAGCGGCTCCGCGATCAGGTAGTTCAGGAAATGCAGACTCTGTGCGCTGACGCCGAGTGCGGGGAGGTCGCGCAGGCCCTCGTCCGCCTCGAAGGAAGGGGTAAGGAACTCGACCAGCGTCTGCCGTTCGGACTGCTTCCAACGCCAGACCCTTTCGCCATCGACCGAGGGCACCGGATCGAACTTCAGCTCTGCAAAGACCTCGGCGAGAGGGCTTTCCACGCGGTCGTCCAGAACGATCGACAGCCGCTCGAAACTCGCGATGTCGATATCGTCGGTCATCGCGGCCTCGTCAAAGCCGATCCGGACACCGAGGGCGCCCTCGTAGGTGCGGAAGGCCTGGGTGCCGACAAGGGTACCGCCAAGGCGGAACACGCCCGTCCGCGCCATCGCCGCAATCGCCCGCCCGGTTCCGATGTCGGCCATCAGGAAACCCTCGGCACGCAGGATGCGGACAAGCCGCGCGCGGTCGCGTTCGGTCTCTCTTGCTGCCTTTGCGAGGACGCGGTACCGGTCGAGCCGGCCACGAAGGTCGGGGGAATCCTCGCCGATGTAGCGGTCTATCGTTTCATCGCCGAGGCGGTAATGATCGTACCAGTAGGCCTTGGCACCCACCCGCTTGAGCCGGGGGGTGCCCCGCAACGCTGCCGCAGCACTGTCGCTCAGGAGCCGTGCGAGATCGGTCCAGGCGGCCGTTCCCGTCGCGCTGTGATGGCGGATCATAGGATTACCCCACAGTGAATTCTTCGTGGGGTAGGATAGTGGCATCTCTTACCCCACAAAAGCTCTTTCTGTGGGGTATGCCTCCGGGGGGATTCCTCTGCCGCCACATCGCTTGACGCCCGACAGAGAGCGGAGCAGTAAGTTACGCAAACCGTGGAGGTTAAGGATGACCGAATTCGATGTACCCGAGATGACCTGCGGCCATTGCAAGGTGGCGGTCGAGGATGCAATCCACGAGCTGGACCCGGCTGCGACAGTCGAAGTCGATCTCGCGACGCGGAAAGTGCGGGTCGATGGCATTCCCGATCCGGTTGTTCTCGGGGTTCTCGCGAGCGCGGGCTACATCGCCACCGTCGTGCGCTAGGCGGCCTGCGCAGCTGAAAGCGCAGCGACCACCCAGACACGAAGTGCCTCGGGCGTGGCCTCGATCGGTTCGGCCAAATCGCCCGCAAACTCAAGGAATGCAGGTAGCTGTCCGGGAGTGACGGCGGAAACGACCGGCAGGCCGCGCTCCATCGCCGCGGCGAAGACAGCGCGGAAGCCGCCTCCGTGCAGCGCCTCCTGCTTGCCGAACTTGTTGACGATCACGAGGTCAGCGACCCCCTCATCCAGTGCCGACAGCACCACGCCTACGGCCCGCTCGAGTTCGCCCGGATGCAGACGGCATCCACGCGCACCCGGCCCGAGGTCCTGGCTGATCTTGACCACCTCGCCACGCGCCAGAACATGCAGGTCCATGTCGCACGGATTGCCCTCGCGGCGCTCGACGTTGGCCTGTACCGCGCCGGCAAGCCTGAGGCCCTCGGCGGCAAGCTTCTCGGCAAGCTCGAACAGGAGTCGGTCCGACCTGCCGCGCCCTTCTGCCGAAATATACCCCAGCATCGCGCCTCCCGCGCTTGCAAGCCCCCTGCCCGAGCCTAAACTAGGCGCTCCCGTACCAGAAAGCCAGAGACCCGCCCGTGATGGACATCCGCGCCCCGATCCTGCCCCGCCCCGACGATCCACGGCTGACGCGCCGCGTTGCGGGCGTCGACCAGAGCGGTGCGGCCTCGGAGATCTCGGTCGTGGAGGAACGGCCTCTGACGATCTGGCTCAACAGCCAGGAAATCGTCACCGCGATGACGATCGGGGACTACCCCGAGTATCTGGCGGTAGGCTTCCTGCGCAACCAGGGCATGTTGCGGGCCGACGACGTGGTGACCGGGGTCGACTACGACGACGAGGCGGAGGCCGTGGTCGTCCGCACCGAACGGGCGACCGGATACGAAAAGAAGGTCGAGAAGAGGACCAGGACCTCGGGCTGCGCCATTGGAACGGTCTTCGGCGACATGATGGAGGGGCTGGAAGGCCTGACCCTTCCCGCCGCCGAACTTCGGACCTCCTGGCTCTATGCCCTTGCGAAGCAGATCAACACCACGCCCTCGCTCTACCTCGCCGCGGGCGCGATCCACGGCACCATCCTGTGCGAACGCGACCGGCCGCTCGTCTACATGGAGGATGTCGGCCGGCACAATGCGGTGGACAAGATCGCGGGATGGATGTTCACCCACGGCGTCGGCGGGGCCGACAAGATCCTCTACACGACCGGGCGGCTGACTTCCGAGATGGTCATCAAGACCGCCCTCATGGGCATCCCGGTTCTCGCGAGCAGGTCGGGATTCACCGGCTGGGGCGTCGAGATTGCCCGTGACGTGGGGCTGACGCTGATCGGACGGATGCGCGGTCGGCGGTTCGTCTGCCTTGCCGGCGAAGACCGGATCACCTGGGACGCCGACCCCTCGGCGGTCGACGACGAGGACCGGCGCCACCGCCGCAAGGGATCGGAAGATGACTGACCACGGCGCGCCGACACCACCCAGCGACCGCGGGACCACGTCCACGTGGGTGGGAGGCCCGGTGTGAAGATACTGGGCCTGATCCTTGCCGGTGGGCGGGCAACGCGCATGGGCGGAGGTGACAAGGGGTTGCACATGCTTGGAACCGCACGCCTTCTGGACCATGTCATCGAACGGCTTGGGCCGCAGGTGGATGCGCTTGCGCTGAATGCCAACGGCGATCCGACGCGGTTCGCCGGGTTCGGATTGCCGGTCCTGTCGGACCCGCTTCCCGATTTCCCCGGTCCCTTGGCCGGGGTGCTCGCCGGAATGGAGCACGGGGCGGCAAACGGGTACACCCACATCGCGACCGCGGCGGCCGACACGCCGTTCTTCCCAGGCGATTTCGTCGCCCGACTGGTTGCATCGGGGGCCGACCTGGCCCTTGCCGCGACACCGGGGGCCGAGGGGTCGGAGCGGCACCCGACCTTCGGCCTCTGGCCGGTGGCACTGCGCGGCGACCTGAAGGAGGCGCTGGAAGGGGGTCTGCGCAAGATCGTGCGCTGGACCGACGGGCACGGCGCGGCGACGGTCCTGTTCGAGACGACGTCCTTCGATCCGTTCTTCAACGTGAACACCCCCGAGGATCTGGCCGAGGCCGAACGGATTCTGGGGGCTGGGGTTTGAGGATATATGGCGTCACCGGCTGGAAGAACACCGGCAAGACGCACCTGATGCGGCGGCTGGTGGCCGAATTCACGGGCCGTGGGGTGATCGTCTCGACGGTCAAGCACGCGCATCATTCGGCCGAGGTGGACCGGGACGGGACGGATTCCTTCGCCCACAGGGTTGCCGGCGCGGCGCAGGTGGCGCTGGTCTCGCCGGTCCGCTGGGCCGTGATGACCGAATTGCGCGGAGCGCCCGAGCCGTCGCTGGCAGAGGTGTTGGCAGGGCTGGCGCCGGTCGATCTCGTGCTGATCGAGGGCTACAAGCTTGCCGAGCATCCCAAGATCGAAGCCTATCGGTCGACCTCACGGCGTGGGCTCATCGCCCTGGAAAACCCCACGATCCGGGCCGTCGCGGCGGACACGCCCGTCACGGCGCCGGTCCCCGTACTCGACCTCGACGATACCGCCGGCATCGCCGATTTCATCGCCCGCGAGGTGGGGCTGTGACCTTCGACACGATCCTGATCGTCGATTGGTCGGCGGCGGACGACAGGGGCGCAACTCCCAAAAAGGACGCGATCTGGGCCTGCGTGGCGCGGGGTAACCTGGTCGGAGAGCCTGTTTATCTGCGAAGCCGCGCCGTCGCCGAAGCATGGCTTTTTGACAGGATTGAAGAGGAACTTGCCGCCGGTCGGCGCGTGCTTGTGGGGTTCGACTTCCCTTTCGGCTATCCCGCAGGCTTCGCCGAGCGTGTTGTCGGGCGGGCCGATCCCCTCGCAGTGTGGGACTACTTCGCGTCCGAACTGCCGCCCTCGGGCGGCGACCGCTTCGCCCTTGCGGGGCGCCTCAACGCGCGCTTTGCCGGGACGGGCCCGTTCTGGTTCAACGGTGGCAAGGCCCAGGTTCCCGGGCTGCCTCGGAAGGGCCGTGACCGGGAAGGCCACGGGATGCCCGAGCGCCGCCTTGCCGAAATGCACGCTAAGGGCGCGTTCTCGCTCTGGCAGATGGGCGGAGCGGGTGCGGTCGGCGGGCAGGCGATGACCGGTATGGCAGCGTTGGCGCGACTTCGGGCGCGTTTGCCGGGGCAGATTGCGGTCTGGCCCTTCGAGGCGCTCGATCGGCCCGTGGCGCTGGTCGAGGTCTGGCCGTCGTTGCTGGCCGACCGGGTCAAGGCCGATCTTCGGCCCGACGACATCAAGGACGCTGTGCAGGTCCGGGTTCTGGCACGAGCGATCGCCACGCTGGCGGCCGAGGGGCGTCTGAGCGATGCCATAGACGCCGTGCCGCCGGCGGCGCGCGCCGAGGAGGGCTGGATTTTCGGGCTTGGGGTCGAGGGGTTCGGCTCCGCGCCCCTCACCCCGCCACGTCTGCGCAACGATTGCTTTGCGATGCCGCAGGGCGTGTCGTGGGTGCCTGTAGATCAGGCCCTTTCGCTGCTCCGCTCTGCCCTGATTTCGGTGGACGGCACCGAGACGTTGCAGACCGCACGCGCCGACGGGCGGGTCCTCGCTGCGCCCGTGCAGGCCCGCCGGGCGAACCCGCCGGCGGCCAACGCCGCCGTCGACGGCTACGGCTTCGCGCAATCCGCGACCGGCGCGGGCGTCGTGCGGTTGCCGGTCGTTTCGGGTCGGGCCGCAGCGGGAGTCCCCTACCCCGCCGCCGTCCCTGCCGGTCAGGCAATCCGCATCCTGACGGGCGCGCTCTTGCCAGAGGGCGTCGATACGGTCGTGCTGGAGGAGGACTGCGCCACGGACGGGGCGGCTGTGGCCTTCGACGGGCCGGTGAAGCGCGGCATCAACACCCGCAAGGCTGGCGAGGACGTCGAAGCAGGCGCGGCGCTCTTCACTGCAGGACGGCAGCTCGCGCCCGCTGATCTCGCACTTCTTGCCGCGACTGGCGTTGCGGTGGTGACCGTACGTCGCCGACTTCGCCTCGCGGTGCTCTCTACCGGGGACGAGATCGAGCCTGACCCTTCTCTACCCGCGCCCGCGAGCAGTACCTATGATGCCAACCGCCCGATGCTGCTGGCGCTTTCCGCTCGCTGGGGCTGCGAGGCGATCGATCTCGGGCACGCCCCGGATGATGCGCGAACGATCCGGAACAGGCTCTCTTCGGGAGCGAAACGGGCAGACCTGATTTTGTCGACGGGCGGCGCCTCGGCAGGCGACGAGGACCATGTGAGCCGCATACTGCGAAGAAGTGGCGAGCTTCACGCCTGGCGCGTCGCCATGAAGCCAGGCAGGCCGCTGGCCCTCGGTCTCTGGCAAGGCGTTCCGATCATGGGTTTGCCTGGCAACCCCGTCGCCGCCTTTGTCTGTGCGCTGGTCTTTGCACGCCCCGCCGTTCTCGCCCTCTCAGGCGCTCCCTGGACGGAACCGCAAGGTTTCACCGTTCCCGCCGCGTTCTGGAAATCGAAGAAGGCGGGCCGAAGAGAGTATCTACGCGCCAAGCTGACAGCCGAAGGGGCTGCAGAGGTGTTCAGTTCGGAAGGATCGGGCCGCATCTCCGGGCTTGCCTGGGCTACTGGCCTCGTCGAACTTCCGGATGGCGCCGCCGAGATCACCCCCGGCACGCCTGTCCGCTACTTGCCATACTCGAGCTTCGGCCTCTGACGACCTACACACGCCTGATCAGATAGACCTGCGCGTCCGCCTTGTCCTCCGAGGCCACCAGTTCATACCCTGATTCTACGCAGAAGTGAGGGACGTCCACCACAGCTGCCGGATCGGTCGCGATCAGTCGCAGAATACTCCCGGGCGCCATGCCCTTGAGCCGTTTGCGCGCCTTGAGCACCGGAAGCGGGCAGAGCAGTCCGGAAGCGTCGAGTTCATCGTCCCAATGTGCAGCTTTGTCCATGACGGGGAAATAGTAGCCTCGCGCGTTGCTGTCCATTCCACCCTGGCCCTCAGGTTGCGGGAACGCCACCTATCGGGTCTGCTCGTTCAGAAAGTCGATCAGGGCCGCCCGGTCCTCGGGGTCAGGAAGGCGCTGCTCGGGCATCCGGCTGCCCGGGGTATAGGCTTCGGGCCCGAACTCGAAGAGCGCGGCCACGGTTTCGGGCGACCATGTGATGTCGAGCGACTTCAGGGCGGGGGAGTAGTCATAGCCCTCGGCGGTGCCGATCCTGCGCCCGAAGATGCCGTGCAGCGTCGGCCCCGCGCGCGGCAGGTCGTCGAGCGCGAGCGTGTGGCAGACCGAGCAGGCGCGGAACACCTCGGCCCCGCGCGAGTCGGTCAGCGTCGGTTCGGGCGTGGCGCCGAGGCCGAGCGGCGCGCCGGCATGGGTCCAGCGGCGGATCAGGCCATCGGCCCCGCCGGTGAGGAGTTCGTCGGGCGTGAGCGCCAGGGCCCAGACCGGGCGCTGTCCGGAGGGGATGACCTCGCGCGCCTCGAGCGTCGCGGCGTCGAGCACCCAGACCCGGCCATCGAGCGCGGAGGCAGCAACGAGACCCGCCCCGGCGGCCACGGCCAACAGAGGACGGTCCGACAGGGCAGCCTCGGCCCCCTCCCCGCCCGGCGCGATGCGCCGCAGCACGCCATCGGTTCCGGCGAGGAACAGCGCCGCGCCATCGGTGGCGAGCGCACCCGGCGCGGCGGGGAGCGGGATCGTCTCGGCGGTCTCGCCGCGCCAGAGCTTGAGGGTGGCATCGGCCCCGGCGCTGGCGAGCCCGCCCTGAAAGGCGACGAGCCCGACGATCTGGCCCTGATGCGCGCCCTCGATCGTCACCGCGCCGCCCGAGCCATCCCAGAGCACGATGTTGCCGTCCCAGCCGCCGGAGGCCACCCCGTCCCGCCAGACTGCGAGCGCGCCGACGGGCATCTGGTGCCATTGTTCGAGCCGAAGCGGTTCGGGTCCCGCGCCCCAGATCGCCACGCGACCATCCTGCCCGCCCGAGGCGAACCCGCCCCCGGCCAAGGGTTGCACGGCCGTGACCGCGCCGTCATGCGCCCGCGTGATCTGAAGGGCGACGGTGCCGTCCCAGACGATGGCGCGGGTGTCGAAGGACCCGGAATAGACCTTGCCGTCCCCGAGGGCGAGCGCCCGGACGGGGCCGCCATGACCGCGCAGATCCTGCGCCCCCGCAGCGCCGGCAGCGAGGCAAAGCAGGACGGCAAGCGCCCGCATGGCAGATCAGAACTGCACGAGGTTGTCGCCGGGGCTGGTGATGCGCGCGCCTTCGGTCGTGAACTTGTCGGGTGCCGACATCTGGTAGTTGGCGTCCAGCACATAGGCCGCCCCCACCGTTACCGCGATCGCGACAACCACTGATGCAAGAAATGCCTTCATTTTCCGTTCCCTCCCGTTTTGCTCAATCTATCATCAGCTTGCGGCTTCGGCCACTGTCCTTGGTGCCGCAATCGCCCCCCATAGTGTCCGGGCCATCGCGACATAGATCCGGCCGAGCGGTCCTTCCGGGTCGCGGGCCGTGATCGGCATGCCGGTGTCGGAGGCGAGGCGCAGGTCCATCGTCAGCGGCACGGCACCGAGGAAGGGCACGCCGAGGCGCGCCGCTTCGGCCTCGGCCCCGCCCTCGCCGAAGATCGCGTGTCGTCCGCCGCAGTCGGGGCAGAGGAAATGCGCCATGTTCTCGACGATGCCGAGAATGGGCACGTTCACCTTGCGGAACATCGCCACCCCCCGCCGCGCGTCGATCAGCGCAAGGTCCTGCGGCGTGGAGACGATCACCGCGCCCGAGAGCCGCGCGCCTTGTGCGAGGGCAAGCTGGGCGTCGCCGGTGCCGGGCGGCATGTCGACCACGAGAACATCGAGCGTGCCCCAGTCCACCTCGGTGAGCATCTGGGTAAGCGCGCTCTGCACCATCGGGCCGCGCCAGACCATCGCGGTTTCGGGGTCGACCATCAGGCCCATCGACATGGCGGAAAGCCCGTGCGCCTGCATCGGCAGGAGCTTGCGGCCAGCACCCATGCGGGGCGTGCCGTGCAGGCCGAGGAGTGTCGGCACCGAGGGGCCGTGAATGTCGGCATCGAGGAGGCCCACCTTGAGGCCAAGCGCCCTGAGGCCGAGCGCGAGGTTCGCCGCCGTCGTGGACTTGCCGACACCGCCCTTGCCCGAGGCCACCGCGACGACATGGGCCACACCGGGCAGGACCTCGAGGCGCCGGGGCGTGGCGGGGCGGATCGCGGGCGGGTCGGTGCGTTCGGCCGTCAGGGCGACGAGCGCGCCCTCTCCGCCGGGAAGCGCGCGCAGGGCCGCCTCGGCCGCATCGCGCAGCGCTGCGAGGCCGGTGGCCTCTCCGGGCGCGACGGTGATCGCGGCCGACAGGCGTCCGGCGGACAGCACCGGGCCGACCAGCCGGCCGGACTGGGCCAGCGGAACGCCATCGGGCAGGGTCAAGCCTGCCAGCGCCGCCTTCGCCGCCTCGATCTGTTCCGCCTCGGTCATCGACTTGCCCCTGGATTGAAAAGGCCCCGCGCCGGGCGCAGGGCCTTTCCCTTCATCCCACCCCCGTCACGCCCGTCCGATCACTCGGCGGGTGTCGCCTTGCCGCGGGGGGCGCTTGCGGTTTCGCCCTTCACTTCCTCGACCCAGACCGAGTGGTGTTCCTTGGCCCAGTTCAGGTCGACCTCGCCCGAGCCCATCGCGTCGAAGGCGCCTTCCATGCCAACGGACCCGATGTAGATGTGGGCGAGGATGACGGCCGAGAGAACTGCCGACACGATCCCGTGGATCAGCTGGTAGAACTGCCAGTCGGCCTGACTGCCCGCCTGTTCGGGGAAGAGCAGCATCACGCCGGTGAACGAGAGTGCCGCGCCGCCGAGGACGACCGACCAGAAGATCAACTTCTGGCCTGCGTTGAACTTGCCCGCCGGTGGGTGCACGCCCTTCTTGAAGAGGCCCCCGCCCTGCGCGAGCCACGTCATGTCACGGCCGTGGGGGATATTGCGGGCGACCCAGAGGAGGAACGCCAGCGCGAGCCCGACCATGAACGCCCAGCCCATGTAGTTGTGGCCGAGCTTGCCCCAGGCGCTGAGCGTCCCGAAGGCACCCTCGCCGATCAGCGGCAGAAGCATGGTGCGGCCGAGGATGAGGTTCAGGCCGGTCAGGGCCAGAACGATGAACGAGACCGCCATGAGCCAGTGGGCGAAGCGCTCGATGCCCGAGAAGCGCTTGATCGTCCTGCCCGATGGCCCCGCGTCGATGCGGATCTTGCCGCGGACGAGGTAGAACAGGACGAGGACGGCGAGCATGCCGACGAGCGCCCAGATCGAGAGCGAACGGACGGTGCCGGTGTGCGTCTCGGCCCAGCCCTTGTTGCCCGGCTTGATCAGGCCCGCGGCCTGATCGTCGGGAATGGAGATCCGGCCCTGGACCTCGCCGTTGCCGGTGAGCGCCTGCAGGAGGCTCTCCTCCGTCACAGCCGAGCCGGTCGGGTTGACCTGCTGGGCCGCTGCGGGAACCGCAAGCGCGGCGAAGGACGTGATCGCCACGAGGGCGAGGAGGCGGGAGATGATGTTCATTGCCCCGACCTCACACCGTGACCGTTTCGCCGTAGGCGGTGCGCCAGCCCCAGGCGCCCGATCCGTATCCGCGCGTCACCACGCGTTCCTTGTAGATCTCGGCGATGATGTCGCCGTCGCCGGCAAGGAGCGCCTTGGTCGAGCACATCTCGGCGCAGAGCGGGA
>CAZOHN010000042.1:0-21211 GCA_964579325.1 uncultured Rhodobacterales bacterium | reverse complement strand
CCTTCTGCGCCTGGCGCTTGGTGCCTACGAAGAGGATGCGGCCGTTCTTCGCCACGGTCTCGCGGATCACGTTCAGCGCGGCGTCGAGCATCGGGACCGTCTGGGTCAGGTCGATGATGTGAATGCCGTTGCGATCACCATAGATGTACTCGCCCATGCGGGGGTTCCACCGCTGGGTCTGGTGACCGAAGTGTACGCCAGCTTCAAGAAGCTGACGCATGGAAAACTCGGGGAGCGCCATGCCAAATGTCCTTTCCGGTTGCGCCTGGGGCGAAGGTTCCGGGGTTGCCCCCGACCGGTGGACTGCCGGGGATGTCTCCCCCGGACGAGCCCGTCCTTCACCTGTGAAGTGTGGCGCGCTTACAGGGTTTCCCACACCCTGTCCAGCCCTGCGCGGATGCCGCTCCTCAGCCTCCGGTGGCCGGAGCCATGCGAAAGACCGCTCCCTCGTGGACCGAAAGGAACCAGATCGACCCGTCGGGCGCCTCGCGCACGTCGCGGACGCGTCCGGTCTCGCGGGTTTCGATCCGTTCTTCGGCCCAAGAAGCACCTGCATCGAGTCGACCGAGGTAATCGGAGTTGAGCGAGCCGAAAAAGATGTCTCCTTCCCACTCGGGGAACAGTTTGCCGGAGTAGATCGTCATGCCGGAGGGTGCGATTGAGGGGTCCCAATAGCGCACAGGCTGTTCCATCCCGGCCTTGGCCGTCCCCTCGCCGATCCGGAATCCTGAATAGTGGCGCCCGTAGGAAATCACCGGCCAGCCATAGTTCCTTCCGGCTACGACCCGGTTCACCTCGTCGCCCCCTCGCGCCCCGTGTTCATGGAGCCAGAGCGTCCCGTCACGCCCAAGCGCTGCGCCCTGAGGGTTGCGGTGGCCAAGAGACCAGATCTCCGGAAGCCATCCGGGCACTCCGACAAACGGATTGTCGGCCGGCACGCTTCCGTCCCGATTCACACGGATCACCTTGCCGTTGTGAAACATCGGGTCTTGCGCAGTCTGGTCAGTCCCCCTGTCACCGATGGTCAGGAACAGCGTTCCATCCCGCGCCTCGACGATCCGGCTGCCGAAATGCCGCCCCCCGCGTGACCCCCGCGCGGCCTCGAAGATGGTCCGGAACCCGTCGAGCCGGGTCCCGTCCGGCGACAGGCGCCCTACGCCGAGAGCGGTTCCCGCTCCTCCGGCCTGCCGCTTCGAGAAAGAGAGAAAGACCTCGCGCGACCGCCCGAAATCCCGCGGCAGCATGACATCGAGGAGGCCGCCCTGCCCGTCCGCTGCGACCGGGGGCACGCCCGCCACGGAGACATGGCCACCATCCGGCGCATAGCGCCGGAGTTCGCCGTCGCGCAACGTCACGAGGAAGCCGCCATCCGGGAGGAATGCCAGCGACCAGGGCTCATCCAGGTCGCCCGCAACCTTCGTGATGGCGACCGGCCCGGAAGATGTCTCCAAACCTGTCGCAGGTGCAGGCGTCGATGTGGCGAAGGATGCCGCGAGGGCAACGAGGGCGAGCGGTCTGCGCATCAGTCGTCTCCGGGTTGTCCAGTCCCTGATCTGGGGCCCGCAATCGCCGGGGTCCAGCCCGCTCACGCATCTGTCAGGCAGGAAAACAGGCTTCCCGACCGAGGTTTATTCGCCTAAATGGAGCGATATGCCCGCCCTGCGGGCGCAAGAACCAGACAGGGAGACAAACATGAAGAAGCTTCTCACGGCGACTGCCGTGGCCGCGCTCACCGCAGGTGTCGCATCGGCCGAAGAGATCAAGCTCGGCATTCTTCTCGGCTTCACCGGACCGCTTGAATCGCTCGCCCCCGACATGGCCGCGGGCGCCGAGCTCGCGATGAAGGAGGTGTCCGATTCCGGCCTGCTGCTCGACGGCTCGACCGTCGTTCCGGTCCGTGCGGACTCGGGTTGCATCGACGCGGGCCTCGCCACTGCTTCGGCCGAACGCCTGATAACCTCGGATGGCGTCAAGGGCATCGTCGGCGGCGACTGCTCCGGCGTGACCGGCGCAGCGCTGACCAACGTCGCCGTCCCGAACGGGATGGTCATGGTGTCGCCGTCGGCGACCTCGCCGGGCCTCTCGACGGTCGAGGACAACGGTCTCTTCTTCCGCACCGCCCCCTCGGACGCGCGCCAGGGCCAGGTCATGGCCGACATCCTGAAGGACCGCGGCATTACATCGGTCGCGGTGTCCTACACCAACAACGACTACGGCAAGGGCCTCGCCGACAGCTTCCAGGCGGCCTTCACCGCTGCGGGCGGCACGGTCACGATCAACACGCCCCACGAGGACGGCAAGGCCGACTACTCGGCCGAGGTCGCAGCGCTCGACGCGGCTGGTGGTGACGTTCTCGTCGTCGCGGGCTACATCGACCAGGGCGGCGCCGGCATTACCAACGCCGCGCTCGACAGCGGCGCATTCGAAACCTTCATGTTCCCTGACGGGATGTTCTCCCAGGCGCTCGAGGACAACTTCGCCGCAAAGACCGAAGGCTCGTTTGGCCAGCATCCCGGGACCGACAGCGACGGTGTCGCGATGTTCCACGCCGCGGGCGAGGCTGCCGGCTTCAACCCGAAGAACGCCTTCTCGCCGGAAGCCTACGACGCGGCCGCGCTGATCATGCTTGCCATGCAGAAGGCCGGTTCCTCCGACCCGGCCGTCTACAAGGACCACATCATGGACGTGGCGAACGCCCCGGGCGAGCCGATCCAGCCGGGCGAACTCGGCAAGGCTCTGCAGATCATCAAGGACGGCGGCGACGTTGACTATGTCGGCGCGACCGCCGTGGAACTGATCGGACCCGGTGAATCCGCGGGCAACTACCGCGAATTCGAGATGAAGGGCGGAAAGATCGAGACCGTCGGCTTCCGCTGAGCCTCGATTTCCTTTGACATGGCGGGCAGCCCGGGGCATCTCCCCGGGCTGTTTCGCAAAGAGACGAAACCGGGCACACAGACCCGGACGGGGATGACAACAGGGGAAGGGGCTGCATGATCGTCGTCGACGACCTGCACAAGCATTTCGGCGGCTTTCGTGCCGTGGACGGCGCGTCGCTGCGCATCGAGACCGGCTCCATCACCGGTCTGATCGGCCCGAACGGCGCAGGCAAGACTACTCTCTTCAACGTCATTGCGGGTCGCTACAAACCCACCTCGGGCCGCGTGACGATGGCGGGCGAGGACATCACCGGCCTTACCCCGCACGAGCTTTTCCACAAGGGCCTCCTGCGCACTTTCCAGATCGCACACGAGTTTTCCTCGATGACCGTTCGCGAGAACCTGATGATGGTGCCGGGCGGCCAGGCGGGCGAGACGCTGTGGAATACCTGGTTCGCGCGCGGGAGGATCCGCGAGGAGGAGCGCGCGCTTGCGAAGAAGGCTGACGAAGTCCTCGACTTCCTGACGATTTCGCACCTTTCGGACGAGAAGGCCGGAAATCTCTCGGGTGGCCAGAAGAAGCTTCTGGAGCTTGGCCGCACCATGATGGTCGACGCCCGCATCGTCTTCCTCGACGAGGTGGGCGCGGGCGTGAACCGCACGCTGCTCAACACCATCGGCGATGCGATCATCCGACTGAACAAGGAACGCGGCTATACCTTCTGCGTGATCGAGCACGACATGGATTTCATCGGTCGTCTATGCAATCCGGTCATCGTGATGGCGGAAGGCAAGGTGCTGGCCGAAGGCACGCCCGCCGAGGTCAAGTCCGACGAGCGGGTGATCGAGGCCTACCTCGGCACCGGTCTCAAGAACAAGGTGAAGGCGGAGGCCGCGACGTGAGCAACGCCTTCCTCTCCGCCCACGAGATGACTGGCGGTTATGGCGCCGCGGACATCCTCCATGGCTGCACGATCGAGGCGATGCCGGGCGAGATCGCCGTCATTGTCGGCCCGAACGGTGCCGGCAAATCGACCGCGATGAAGGCGGTGTTCGGAATGCTCAGGCTCCGGGGTGGGCATGTCACCCTCGGCGGCGAGGATATCACTGCCCTCTCGCCACAGGACCGCGTGGCAAAGGGCATGGGCTTCGTGCCCCAGACCAGCAACGTCTTCCCGACCATGAGCGTCGAGGAGAACCTCGAGATGGGCGCCTTCCTGCGCCAGGACGACTTCCGCCCGACGATCGAGCAGGTCTACGACCTGTTTCCGATCCTCAAGCAGAAGCGGCATCAGGCGGCGGGAGAGTTGTCGGGCGGACAGCGCCAGCAGGTCGCTGTGGGCCGGGCCCTCATGACCGAGCCGAAGCTCCTGATGCTCGACGAACCCACCGCCGGGGTCTCGCCCATCGTGATGGACGAGCTGTTCGACCGGATCATCGAAGTGGCCCGCACCGGCATCACGATCCTGATGGTCGAGCAGAACGCCCGCCAGGCGCTCGAGATCGCGGACAAGGGCTACGTCCTCGTCCAGGGCCGCAACGCCTATACCGGCACGGGTAAGGAACTGCTTGCAGACCCCGACGTGCGCCGAACGTTTCTGGGGGGCTGAAAGGCAATGCGGGCAGTCCTTCGCTACATTTTGCCCGCCATCGGCGCCGCCGCCCTTCCCGTGGCCGCGGCCGAGCCCGAGGCCTTTGCCTGCACGGTCACGACCGTGTGCGAGTCGCCCGCCCCCTGCCACTCCTCCAACCATTTGCTGAGCCTCCTAATCGGTCGGGAGGGCGCCCTCGTCACGGACCAGGCGGGGAATCAGACGGGCTTCGACCGGCCCGTGACCCGAACCGAGAGAGGCCCCGTCCGATCCTTCGCGAGTCTGACGCTTCTCGACACCACGCTCCTACTAACTCAGGACCGCGAGGCGGGAACCCTCGTGATTACCGAACACGCGCGGGACACCGATGGCCCGGTGGTGATCACCCAGTTCGCGACCTGCCGCCCTGAAGAAGGCTGACGAAATGGACATCCTGAACGCCCTCGTCGCACTTCTGAACTTTGTCATAATACCGGCCTCGGCCTACGGCGCGCAACTCGCGCTCGGGGCGCTAGGGGTGACGCTGATTTACGGCATCCTGCGGTTCTCGAACTTCGCCCACGGCGACACCATGGCCTTCGGCACCGCCGTCACCATCCTCGTGACCTGGGGGCTTAACGCATTGGGAGTCGCTCTGACACCGCTGCCCACCGCGCTGCTCGCCCTGCCCTTCGGCATCGCGGCCACTGCGGCACTCGTGTTGCTGACCGACCGGGGCGTCTACCGCTTCTACCGCACCCAGAAGGCCAGCCCCGTCATCCTCGTCATCGTCTCGATGGGCGTGATGTTCATCATGAATGGCCTTGTGCGCTTCCTGATCGGGGTGAACGACATCGCCTTCGACGATGGCACGCGCTTCATCATCTCGGCACGTGATTTCCGCGACATGACCGGTCTCGAAGAGGGGCTGGCGATCCGCACCACGCAGGTCATCACCCTCGTCACGGCAGCAGCCTGCGTGGCGGCACTGTTCTGGTTCCTGATGAAAACGCGTACCGGCAAGTCGATGCGTGCCTTCTCCGACAACGAGGACCTCGCACTGCTTTCCGGCATCAACCCCGAGCGGGTGGTGGCGGTGACCTGGATCATCGCGGCCGCACTCGCCACGACGGCCGGCACGCTCTACGGTCTCGACAAGAGCTTCAAGGCGTTCACCTATTTCCAGCTCCTGCTGCCGATCTTCGCTGCCGCCATTGTCGGCGGCCTTGGTAGCCCGCTCGGCGCCATCGCGGGCGGCTTCCTGATCGCCTTTGCCGAAGTGGCCGTGACCTACCCGCTCAAGAAGGTCATCGGCTACCTGAGCCCCGGCGACTGGCAGCCCGCCGGCCTCGTCCAGCTTCTGGCCACCGATTACAAATTCGCGGTGTCCTTCGCGATCCTGATCGTGGTGCTCCTGTTCCGGCCCACAGGCCTCTTCAAGGGGAAATCGGTATGACCACCCGTCCGCCCGAAGCCCGTCGGGGCGCGCCACCGGTCCTGCTTTTCGCGCTTGTTGCGCTGCTGTTTGCGCTCACCGGCTGGCTGCAAAGCTGGAACGTGGCGCTGAGCGTGCTCAACATGGCGCTGATCTCGGCGGTCATGGCGCTCGGGGTGAACATGCAGTGGGGCTATGCCGGGCTCTTCAACATCGGCGTGATGGGGTTCACCGCACTTGGCGGGCTCGCAGCGGTACTCGTCGCGATGCCGCCAGTGCCGGAAGCCTGGGCGGCTGGCGGGCCACGTCTGATCCTGGGGCTGTTCCTCGGGGCTGCCACTGTCGTTTCCGCGATACAGGCGTGGAAGCGAATACCGCCCGGTCGAGTGCGGACGATAGCCTTCCTCGGCATCCTGATCGGCGGCTTCATCCTCTACCGCGCAGTCTTCGATCCGGCACGAACGGCCGTCGAAGCCGTGAACCCAGCGGCCACTGGCTACCTCGGCGGTCTCGGGTTGCCAGTGATCCTGTCGTGGCCGGTGGGAGGTGTCTTCGCAGCCGGCGCTGCGTGGCTCATCGGCAAGACGGCGCTTGGCCTGCGGTCCGACTACCTCGCGATCGCCACGCTTGGAATTTCCGAGATCGTTATCGCCATCCTCAAGAACGAGGACTGGCTGGGCCGTGGCGTGAAGAACGTGATCGGTGTGCCCCGGCCCGTGCCGCAGGAGGTTGCGCTCCAGGCCGATCCCGTCTTTGTCGCCCGCGCCGCCAGCCTCGGCGTCGATCCTTCCACGGCGTCGTCGATAACCGTGAAGCTGATGTATGCCGGCCTGTTCACCGTCGTGCTCGTCGTTCTCGTCGTGCTTGCCCAGCTCGCGCTCAGGTCGCCCTGGGGGCGCATGATGCGCGCGATCCGCGATAACGAGATCGCCGCCGAGGCGATGGGCAAGGACGTGAAGGGGCGACATCTCCAGATATTCGTGCTCGGCTCGGCCATCTGTGGCATTGCCGGGGCGATGATGGTGACGCTGTTCGGCCAGCTCACGCCGGGCAGCTACATCCCGCTCCAGTACACCTTCCTCATCTGGGTGATGGTGATTGTGGGCGGATCGGGCAACAACTATGGCGCCATACTCGGCGGCTTCCTGATCTACTGGCTCTGGGCGATGGGTGAGACGCTGGGCGCGAACGCGATGTCGGCACTCACTGCAATGATGCCGCCGGACTCGCCCCTGACCACCCGGCTGCAGGATGGGGCCGCCTATATGCGCCTCATTTCGATGGGCGCGATCCTGCTGCTTGTCCTGCGCTTCAGCCCACGGGGCCTGATCCCCGAGCGGTGACGCCTCAGCCGGAGGCCCTTGCGGCATAGGCCGCAAGGGCGCGCGCGCGTCCGTCTTCCGGACTCATGATCGGAGCCGGATACCGATCAGTCGGTCCGTAGGCCCATGCCCTTGGGATCGCATCAAAATAGGACAACGCCGACTCCGGAGGGGCCTTCGAGATCTCGGCAATCCAGCGGCGGCGGTAGGCCCCCGTCGGGTCGAACTTCTCGGCCTGGCTCACCGGGTTGAATACCCGGAAGTAGGGCGCGGCATCGGGCCCTGAGCCGGCCGACCATTGCCAACCCATGGCGTTCGACGCAGGATCCCAGTCGACAAGGCAGTCCTCGAACCAGTTCAACCCAACCCGCCAATGCGTCATCAGATGCTTGGTCAGGTAGGACGCAACGATCATTCGTGCGCGATTGTGCATCGTGCCGGTGACGTACATCTCTCGCATCCCGGCGTCGACGAAGGGGATACCGGTTCGCCCCTGTTGCCACGCTCGTGCGTGCGGTGCGTCGGAGTCACTGGACCAGGGAAAGGCGTCCCACTCGGGCTTCCAGTTGTCCTGCACGATATGGGGCGTGTGGTAGGCGAGGTGATGCGCGAAATCGCGCCAGACGAGTTCCTTCAGGAAGGTCTCGGCACCGCGCTTGCCTTCATGCAGTGCCCGGAGGCCTGCATGCCAGCAGACACGCACCGAGATCTCGCCCGTGGCGAGGCACTGGGACAGGCGCGAGGTGCCGTCCTCGGCAACCCGGTCGCGGGCCTCGGAATAGCCGCCGATGGCGTCCTCGACGAACCAGGACAGCCGGTCGCGCGCGGCGTCTTCGCCCAGGATGAGGTGCGGTCGCACCACGTCCGCACCGCGCCGCATTGCCGCGCCCAAGTGCCAGCCGGTCAACCGTTCGCTTGCCGGCCAACTGTCCGGCGCTGGAAGGCGCACGGGAGCGGAAAGCGGAGCGGGGACTTCGCGGTCTTTCACCGCACGCCAGTAGGGCGTGTAGACACGGTAGTATCCGCCCTGCCCCGTCGTGACCGTCCAAGGCTCGAACAGCAGATGCCCCGGAAAGCTTCGCGCCTCGATTCCGGCGGATTTCAGCCCGGCCTTGACGGCCTCGTCGCGCGCCCGCGATGCCGGATCGCACAGCCGTGACCATACTACCGAACGCGCCCCGGTCTCGACCGCGAGGGCGGTGAGAACGGTGAGCGCATCGCCCCGGCGCAGGATTAGCCGCGAGCCGAGCGTCTCGAGGACTGAGGAGAACCGCTCGACCCCCAACCCGAGCCGCCACTTCGGCGCGCCACCCAGCGCCTCGGTCTCGGGGTCCAGCACGAACACCGGGATCACCGGACGCCCGGTAGTCACGGCCGTAGTAAGCGCCGGGTTATCAGAAAGGCGAAGGTCGCGGCGCAACCATATGATAATTGGAGGTTTTGCGGACATCTACCCCGGCTTTCAGGAGCGGCACGAGAAGACCATGCCCCGCACTAGAGCACGTGATCCAGTGCCGATACCAGCCGGTCGACGTCCTCGGGAGAGGTGTAGTGAACGAAAGAAAGCCTCAGCACACCCTTGGCAGGGTCCACACCCATCGCTTCGAGTGGCCGCACTGCATAGAAGTCACCGCCCCCAGCCATGATCCCATGTTGCGAAAGCGCGGCAGCGGCCTCCTCGCCGGGCCGGTCTAGCTCGATCGCAACGGTCGGTGCCCGGTTGCGCGCCGTGCGGGGGCCAAGGATACGGATGTCGTTGCGGCCGCCAAGGTAGTCCATCAGAGGCTCTAGCAATGCCTCCTCGTGTGCACGGAACAGGTCGTGGACAGCTTCGGCCCGACCGGTCTGGTCGCGTCCGGCCTTGGAGTGATGCGCGTAGACGGCGTCGACATAGTCGGCAATCCCCGCGGTTGCTGCGACCTGCGCGTGGTCGGGACCGGCAGGCGTGAACCGTTTCCAGAGCGTCGCGGCGTTGAAGTAGTGGCCCTGGTTCGGGAGGTGGTCGCCGAGCCGATGACGGACCACCATGACCCCCTGGTGCGGCCCATAGGTCTTGTAAGCTGAAAACAGGTAGATGTCGGCATTTAGCTTGCCGACATTCGGCAGGCCATGCGGGGCGTAGCTCACACCGTCAACGCAGACGAATGCCCCCGCCGCATGTACCATGCGCGCAATGCGCGCGACATCGTTGATCTCGCCCACTACGTTTGAGCAGTGTGGGAAGCAGACCAGCCGCACCTTGTCGTCGAGCAGCGGTTTCAGCTTCTCGGGATTGAGATTGCCGGTATCGCGGTCAATCCCCCACACCCGGACCTCGATGCCTTCGTCTGCAAGGCGGCGCCACGGGCCGCTGTTGGCCTCGTGGTCCTGGTCGGTCACCACGATGGCGGCGTTCTTGCCCTTCAGCCAGATCCGCACCGCATTCGCCAGAACGAAGAGGTTGGCGCTCGTCGAAGGGCCAAAACACACCTCCTCATTCGCGACACCCAACACCCGGGCAAGGCGTTCGCGCGCCTGATCCATTTCGGCGCCTCCGACCTGGCTGGCCTGATAGGGAGCGTAGGGCTGAACCTTCCGCTCCTTGTAGAAGCGGTGCAGGCGCCAGATCACGTACCGACAGGCATAGGATCCACCGGCGTTCTCGAAAAACGCCATGTTCTTCAGCGCCGCCTCCTGAAAGGCAGGAAACTGAGCGCGCACGAAATCGACATCTAGTGCTGGCATGGCCTCGAAAAGCGGCATCCGTTCGCGCCCCGGGATCGAGGCCTCCCGCTTTTACGGATCACGGTTCGGGGTGGATCAGTCTTTTCGCTCGCGCACCAATTGCCGCAGGGCCCCATGCAGGGTCTGAACGTCGGCTCGCGTCAGGGGCAGTCGCGACCAGAGGTTTCGCAGATGCGCCTTCATCCCCGGCGCCTTCTGCTCGGGGAAGAAGAATCCTGCCGTCTCCAGTCTCTCCTGCCAGTGTTCAGCGAGCTTTTCGACCTCGTGACGCGGCGCCGGATCGGCCGGCAGCGCCACAGCGCGCAGGGGTTCATCGGCAGCCTTGCGCCATTCGTACGACAGCAACAGCACGCACTGTGCAAGGTTGAGCGATGGAAAGTCGGGATTCACCGGCACCGTGACGATTGCGCCGGCGTGAAGCAGATCCTCATTCTCGAGACCGGTCCGCTCGGGGCCGAACAGGACTGCCACGCGTTCTCCGGCTGCGACGCGCGCACGCATCTCGGCGGCCGCGTCGGCGGGGGAAAGCACCGGCTTGGTGATCTCTCGCGGGCGGGCGGTGGTGGCGAGGACGAAACTGCAGTCCGCCACCGCTTCGGCAACCGTCGCGAAATGGCCGGCGTGGTCGAGCAGCCGCCCTGCCCCGCTCGCCATCGCCACCGCCTTGGAGCTGGGCCAGCCGTCGCGCGGCGCGACGATACGCATCCGGTCCAACCCGAAGTTCCACATGCCGCGGGCCGCCGCACCAATGTTCTCGGCCATTTGCGGGCGGACAAGGACGAAGGCGGGCGAATGGGTCGTGGGTGAGGCGGGATCAGCGGGCATGGGCGCCTTATGAAAGGCTGCGGGCGGCTTCGCAAGCCGGCACGGGGCTTGGCCGCATGACTGCCCCGCGCTATAGCGGCGCAACCGCGCACAAGGAGCCCGTAGATGGCCTCGCCCGAGCAGCCGCAGATCTACCTGATCACGCCCCCGGTCTTCGAGATCTCCGATTTCACACCGCGCCTCGCCCGCGTGCTCGACGGCACGCCTGTGGCCTGCCTGCGCCTTGCGCTCGCCACCCGCGACGAGGACCGCGTTGCCCGTGCGGCCGATGCGCTGCGCGAGGTCGTCCATGCCCGGGACGTCGCCATCGTGATCGAGGCTCACGTAGCCCTCGTGGAACGCCTTGGCCTCGACGGTGTGCATCTGCCGGATGGGGCGCGCGGCGTGCGGGCCGCGCGAAAGGCCTTGGGTTCCGACGCCATTGTCGGCGCCCATGCGCACGTCTCGCGCCACGAAGGGCTGAGTGCGGGCGAGGCGGGGGCCGACTACGTGAGCTTCGGTCCCTGCGGCGCGACCGCGCTTGGTGATGGCAGCCAGGCGCCGCGCGCGTTGTTCGAGTGGTGGTCCGAGATCATCGAGGTGCCGGTCGTCGCCGAGGGCGCGCTCGACCCCGCCACGATCGAAAACCTCTCACCGGTGGCCGACTTCCTTGCGTTCGGAGAGGAAATCTGGTCGACGGACGATCCCCTTGTCGCGCTCGTCGGCCTCACCAGCGCGTTATCCTGAAGCTTTCCCGCTGGCCACGACGCGTCCGCACCGCTAGCTCTGGTGCAAGCCCCCGACGGACATTCCACCGCATGACACGCGATGCCCTCGTCCTCCGCCCCCCGACCCGCGCCGACGAAGCCGGCTGGCGAAAGCTCTGGACGGCCTACCTTGCGTTCTACGAAAGAACCGTGACCGACGAGGTCTATGCCTCCACCTTCACGCGCCTTCTCTCCGACGACCTGCGCGAGCCACGGGGCCTGATGGCCTTCGACAGGGACCAGCCGGTCGGCCTTGTCCACTATATCTTCCACCGACATTGTTGGCGGATCGAGGACATTTGCTACCTCCAGGACCTGTTCACGACGCCTCAGGCCCGGGGAACCGGTGTCGGCCGGCGCCTGATAGAGGCGGTCTATGCCGCAGCAGACGATGCCGGGTGTCCGTCGGTCTACTGGCTTACACAGGAGGACAACTACGCGGGGCGGATGCTCTACGACAAGGTGGGCCTGCGGACCCCCTTCATTCGCTACAACCGCCCATGAGGCCGTGCCCCCGCCCCCTGTCGGTGCTTATCGCGGCCGCCCTCGGCCTTGCAGCCTGCGCCAGCGTGCCGCCGGCCGAACGGGCCTCGACCCCGGCGCAGCTTGCACTTCCCGCCATGAAGACCTTCGGCCCGGCGCGCCCGACGGCGCCAGAACGTCCCAATGGCGAAATTGCACGCGATTTCCTAGATCTCAGCTTTCGCATGGAGAGCGGCCGGCAACTCGAACGCTTCACCCGTTTCGAGGCGCCGGTGCGTGTCGGCCTGCGCGGGTCGGTTCCACCGACAGCCGTCTCCGACCTGGATCGCCTGTTGACGCGATTGCGGGGCGAGGCCCAGATCGACATCGCCACGGCCCGTCCCGGAGAGGCGGCCAATCTCTGGATCGAGTTCGTGCCTCGTGCTAGCCTCCAGCGAGCCGCACCGCAGGCCGCGTGCTTCGTTGTTCCGCGCAACGAAAGTCTCTCCGAGTTCCGTCGCGGCACCCGCGGCAGGCCGGAATGGGCATCGCTTTCGGTGCGTGAGGCGGCTACCGTCTTCATCCCCTCGGATGTGGCCCCGCAGGAAATCCGCGATTGCCTGAACGAAGAAGTCGCCCAGGCTCTCGGCCCGCTGAACGATCTTTTCCGGCTACCCGACAGTATCTTCAACGACGACAACTTTCACGGCGTGCTCACCGGCTTCGACATGCTGATCCTGCGGACGACCTATGCGCCCGACCTGGCCTCCGGAATGACCGAGGCCGAGGTCACTGCCCGCCTGCCCGGCCTTCTCGCGCGCTTCAATCCACGCGGCGCACGCCCTTCGACAGGCTCGCTTGCGGTAGAGAACCGCACGTGGACCCGCACCGTCGAAGAGGCGATGACCCCTCGCAGCGGACCTGGCGCGCGCCGGTCGGCGGCCTCGCGCGCGCTCTCGATCGCCCGCGCCGAAGGCTGGACCGATGCGCGGCTGGCGTTCTCGTTCTTCTCTCTGGCCCGAACCGCCATGGCGAGCGAGGTCGAGACAGCGCTTGCCGCCTACCTCGAAGCGGCCGCGCTCTATGACGGCGCCACCTCGACCGGAATTCAGTCGGCGCATGTCGGGATGCAACTCGCCGCCTTCTCGCTTTCGGCCGGTCGCCATGACGCTGCCATCTCGATCGTCGACCGGCATACGCCAGCCGCCCTGCGAGCCGAGAACGCGGCACTTCTGGCATCGCTGCTGATGATCAAGGCCGAAGCGCTCGACGGGCTCGGTCGGCGTGCCGAATCGCAGACCGTGCGCCTCGACAGCCTGGGATGGGCGCGATATGGCTTCGGAACAGAGAGTGAGGTGCGCCGGCGGATGGCCGAGATCGGCGCGCTTCGTCCGCGACGGACGCCGGAGGAAGGCACATGATCGTCATTCTCGCATTCCTTGCCGGTGCCCTCTGGGGCGGGTTCCTCGCGAAGCGGCGGAACGGGAGCCGGCTCGACGTGCTGCAGTATGCCACGGCCTTTGCCGTCGCCTTCGCGATCGTCGGCTTGTTCGCCACGGTGATCGTCGAGAGGATGCTCTGAAACAACTTCAGGATCGACCCGGAGGCGCCTGATGTTCCTCCATTTTTTCCAGAGCCTGCGTGAGGCTGGCGTGCCCGTGACGCTGCGGGAGTTCCTCGCCTTCCTGGAAGGCGTGGCGGCAGGCCTGGTGACCTACGACACCGAAGGTTTCTACCATCTCGGGCGCACGATCCTGGTGAAGGACGAACGGCATATCGACCGCTATGATCGAGCCTTTGCCCAAAGCTTCGCGGGGCTGGAGTCCATCACCGCGTCGCAGGTACTCAATGCCCTCGACCTTCCGGCGGACTGGCTGGCGAAGCTGGCGGAAAAGCACCTGACGCCCGAGGAACGCGCCGCAATCGAAGCCATGGGCGGGTTCGAGAAACTGATGGAAACGTTGCGTCAGCGACTGGCGGAGCAGAAAGGCCGGCACCAGGGTGGGTCGAAGTGGATAGGCACCGCCGGGACATCCCCGTTCGGGGCCTACGGCTACAACCCCGAAGGCATCCGCATAGGCCAGGAAGAAAGTCGCCACCAGCGCGCTGTCAAGGTCTGGGATCGGCGTGAATTCCGAGACTTCGACGACGCAGTTGATCTCGGCACCCGGACCATCCGCATCGCGCTGCGTCGCCTGCGTCGCTGGGCGCGCGAGGGCGCGGCGGAGGAGCTTGACCTGCCCGGTACGATCCGTGCCACCGCAGAGCACGGCTGGCTCGATGTCCAGACCCGGCCGGAACGCCGCAACGCCGTGCGAGTGCTGCTGTTTCTCGACGTTGGCGGCAGCATGGACGATCATGTGCGCGCCGTGGAGGAGTTGTTCTCTGCCGCAAGGTCGGAGTTCCGTCACCTCGAACACTTCTACTTTCACAACTGCCTCTACGAGGGCGTCTGGCGCGACAACCGGCGCCGCTGGGACGCGCAGACCCCGACCGCCGAGGTCCTGCGCACCTTCGGTCCCGGCTGGAAGGCGATCTTCGTTGGCGACGCCTCGATGAGCCCCTACGAACTCACTCACCCAGGTGGTGCGAACGAACACTGGAACCCCGAACCGGGAGAATACTGGCTGCGCCGCGCCGCGTTGCAGTGGCCCTCGCACGTCTGGATCAACCCGATCGCCGAACGGCACTGGGGGTATACGCACTCGATCCGCATGATCCGCGAGATCATGGGCGGCCGCATGGTTCCGATGACGCTCGAGGGGCTGACGCGCGGCGTGCGCGAACTGGGCCGGTGAAGGCGATCGGCCTGCTCTGGCGCGATCACCGCGCCCTCGCAGTCGCTTTCGCCGCGGCGACGGTCGTGCTTGCGTTCTTCCTGGTCCGCTCCCTCGTGTTCTGGGTCTACTGGTCCGATCCGGCGCATCGCGAGGTGCGTCTGGAAGGCTGGATGACGCCCGGTTACGTGGCCCGTGCCTGGGGTGTGGACCGCGACGCGGTGATGGAACTTCTCGGGCCGCCTCCGTCGGACGGCAGCCGCCCGACCCTAGCAGAGATTGCTGCCGCCCGAGGCCAGAGCTTTGCCGAGTTCGAGGCACAGGTCATGGCCATGATCCGTACCGCGAAGACCCGGGAATGATCGACACGGTCCTTGCCCTTGTCCCTGAATGGGGACTTTGGCTCGTCGCCGCGACGACGTTCCTTTCCTGCCTCGCCTTGCCGGTGCCCGCCTCGCTGGTGATGCTCGCGGCCGGCGCCTTCGCCGCGGCGGGTGACCTCTCGCTGCCCCTCGTCGTTGCCGCGGCCTTCGCGGGCGCCACCGCCGGAGACCATGCGGGGTTCGCGACAGGGCGGCTCGCTGGGCGACCGCTTCTGGCGCGCCTGCGCCGGAGCCCTGGCCGGGCGCGGTTAATCGACGAGGGAAGCGCACGGCTCGCCGCTGCGGCGCCGCTCACGGTGTTCCTGACCCGCTGGCTCTTCTCGCCGCTCGGACCCTACGTCAACCTTGCCGCGGGTGCATCGGGACTGCCCCTTCACCGCTTCACACCGGCCGATCTTGCTGGCGAAGCAGTCTGGGCCGGTCTCTATTGCGGGATCGGCTACGGCTTCGCGGGCCAGATCACCGCTGTGGCCGACCTGATCGGGAACGCCTCGGGGGTCCTGGCCGCGGGAGCGGTGTCGATCCTGCTTGGTCTGCGATTGCGGAAGGTGCTCCGGACCCGCCCATGAGGCTATCCCTTTTCCCCAACCGCGTCAGGCGCTAGGAAACCGCGATGTCCCTCGATCCGACCCTTGCCCTGACAGCCCGGAGCGGCCTGCCTGATGCCTTGGGCGTCCTCCTTGCCGATTTCCCGCGCGAGGCTTGGGAGGCGAACGCGAACTTCGGAGGTCTGGTCCGGTTCTGGCTCGACCGACACCTGATGTTCCGACGCATCTCGGAGCTACTTGCCGGGGACGCCCGGGAGTTCCTGGACGGGAGAATGGATGTGCGCGACTTTGCTGTCCGCCTGAGCCGCCAAGGCACGCACCTCGTGTCGGATCTCCACGGCCACCACATGATCGAGGACACCCACTACTTTCCGGTCCTCGCCCGGGCTGAGCCCCGCATCGCGCGCGGCTTCGAGATCCTCGATTCGGACCACCACGACCTCGATACCCTGCTTGTCGGCTTCACCGACGGCGCCAACGCCGTTCTGGGCGCGCTTGGTCAGGCCGACAGGCTGCGGACGGCCGCAGGCGGGCATCTCGCCGGATTAGACCGGTTCGGCCGCTTTCTCGAACGCCACCTGACCGACGAGGAAGACCTCGTCGTTCCAGTCATCCTCCGGCATGGAGAGGGCGGTCTTGGCTGACCGGCTCGCTGCGGGTCAGGCAGTCACATCGACCACGATACGTCCCTGGACCTCGCCCTTCAGGATCGCCGCGCCCAGCGACGGAACCTCGGCCAGTGTCGCGGGCCGGATCATCGCATCGAGCTTGGCCATCGGAAGATCGCGCAGGATGCGGTCCCACGCACGAAGGCGATCCTCGATAGGGCGCATGACGCTGTCGATCCCGAGGAGGTTCACCCCGCGCAGCAGGAACGGGATGATCGAGGCCGGGACCGTGATCCCGCCCGCATTGCCGACGGCGGCCACCGAGCCCTGATACTTGAGCTGCCCCAGAACCCGCGCCAGCATCGCGCCGCCGACGGCGTCGACGCATCCGGCCCAGGTCTCGGATTCCATCGGGCGCTTCACCGGCTCGGCGATCTCCGCCCGCGGCACGATACGCGATGCACCGAGGTCACGGAGGTAGGCCTCGGTTTCGGGCCGGCCGGTTACTGCCGCGACCTGGTAGCCCAGGTTGGCAAGGATCGCCACAGCAACCGAGCCCACGCCGCCGGCCGCCCCGGTTACCAGAACCTCGCCCCTCGCGGGTGTCAGCCCGTGATCCTCCAGTGCCATTATGGCGAGCATGGCGGTGAATCCGGCGGTTCCGACCGCCATGGCCTGCCGCCCGGTCAATCCTCTGGGCAGGGGCACGAGCCAGTCGGACCTCACCCGCGCCTTCCCGGCATATCCGCCCCACCGGTTCTCTCCGACGCGCCAGCCGGTCAGGATGACCTCGTCGCCGGACTTCCAGCGCGGATCGGTCGAGCTTTCGACGCGCCCTGAGAAGTCGATACCGCCAACATGGGGCCAAGTCCGTACCAACCCGCCGCCATTGGGCGAAAGGCAGAGCCCGTCCTTGTAGTTGACCGTCGAATACTCGACCGCAATCGTAACTTCCCCTTCCGGAAGAAGGGATTCCGGCACGTCCTTCACAGTTGCTGCGGCTGGACCTTCGCCATCCTTCTCGATCAGAAGCGCACGCATGGATTCTCTCCTTCAGATGGCGTCGGGCATGAGGAACAGGTCGGTGTCTCCCGGCCGCGCGCCCGCGGCGGTGAGCATTGCGTGAACCTGCCCACGATGGTGGGTCTGGTGGTTGAAGAAATGGGTGACGAGGAGCCCAAGGGGCCGGCGGACGTCACGCCCGGCCGCTCCGGATCGCCAGGACAACTCTCCGTCGAGGTCGCCATCTCCGAGGCGCGCCGCCCATGCGAGGATGGCGGCGTCCGTGGCCACCCGTTCGCCCTTGTAGGCGGCCCAGTCGGAATGGAGGCCGGAACTTTCGCCGATACCGCCCAAGGGCTTCTCAAGCCCGGCAAACCGGCTCATCCAGACCCTGTCGCCCCAGAGAAGATGCGACAACGTGCCGGCGATGGATCCGAAGAAGGCGCCCCTGTCGCGCTGCCTGTCTGCCTCGTCCAATGCATCAGCTGCGTTCAACAAGTTTCTGTTCTGCCACGCATTGTAGCGTGCCAGGGTTTGCACCCAACCGGGCGAGATCATGGTCCGCTCCAGTCGATCTGGCAAATCTCCGCACTGCGGCCCTCGAAGTCCCAGACCCGGCCATAGGCGCGCACCCTGCCCTTCGTGGCGGTCGCTACCGTGATGTCCGCTCCCATCCAGTAGTTGGTGTTGACCGCCACGATTTCGCGCGCGGGGTCCTTGCCGGGGACAGGCACGACTTCACCCAAGATCTTCTTTCCCACGGTGAGGCGCCGCGCCTTTCCTTCGGTCTCGAAACTGATTGGCGCGCGCTCGGCGCCAAGGAACTCGCTCACCAGGAGCCTGAAGAGCCCGGTAGTCCCCTTTGCCTTACCGGAAAAGATCTGGATCAGGCCTTGGTACGCACGATGGCTGGCGCGGTCGTCGATGAAGGCCGCCGCCTTCCAGTTGCCGCGTGCCATGAGCCCCGGGATTTCCAGCAGGAGCCCTACGTTCAATCCGGCTAGATCTTCGCTGCCATAGTGGCCTTCGTCGATCCGCACCCCGGCCCAGGCCTGGCAGATGCCTTCGGTCGGCGCGTGTTTGCCCAGCGAGATCACGCAAGGGCAGAAGACAGTGCAGTTGCAGTTGAGAATCAGCTCGCCCCTGATTGCCCAAGCCACCCTGCCCGTGTCGTTGCGATCGGCGGCGGGGTGTCTGCTGTCGATCCGTGGCGCGTCGAGTTTTATGGTCATCTCATCCCCCCGATCAGGGCCGCACCCTCCGCGCCGAGAAACGCGAAACCCAGTGGTCGGGACGGCGGCCTGCCGATTTCCGGCAACTTTTCCAAAACCATAGCGATGGTCGCAAAGTCCATAAAGAGCAGATCGTCCATGCCCCCTACGAAGGCGAGCAGAACGAGAGCCCAGCGGAGCCATCGATCCGGCGGGCGGACCAGCCCGCCAGCGCGGGCGGCCTCGCGAAGGTTGTGGGTTCGGGCGCCGTAGTGGGCGCCATCATCGCCGCCGACATGACCTCCCATATCGCCCGGAGCTGCGGCAGCGCGGCCGTTCCAGCAGAGGTCGAGCATATCGCAGGCCAGTCGAACCCCGCACGACCGCCGCCCGTCATTGCCCAGATCGCCACCCGGCTCCGCAGGACGACGCGCAGGAAGACAGGCAAGAGGGCAGCGCGCACCATCACATCACGCCCTCCCCGGAGCGCATCGTCCGACGGGCGCGCCCTGTCCACACCCTGCCTCCAGTCCTTGCGACCGCTTCCGACCCGGCCCGGTTTTATGGCGAACATGCAATCGGACACGACGTTCTCACGCGGGATTGCGCCAATTTGAGTTCCGGCACCTTGCCGTCGTTGCGTCTGCGTCTTACGAAGTTCATTGCCACTCACTCTTGCAAGGGATTTACCCATGCGCGTCAACAGACTTCTCACGACCTCCGCACTCGTCGCAGCAGTCGCCCTGCCGTCGTCCGCTGCCGACTCCGATCTGATCGTCTTCGACTGGGCTGGCTTCGAAAACCCCGCCCTGATCCAGGGCTATCACGACGCTCACGGGCAAGGCCCGACCTACACGTTCTTCGCCGACGACGACGAGGCGTTCCAGAAGGTCGCGTCGGGCTTCCGCGTCGATGTCGCGCACCCGTGCTCGGCGAAAGTGCCAGCGTGGCGCAATGCGGGCTTGATCGAGCCCTGGGATGTCAGCCGTATCCCCGAATTCGACAATATCGAGAAGCGGTTCCTCGCGAGCGAAACGTTCATGGATGCGGAAGGCGTCTGGTTCATCCCGACCGACTACGCCTACACGGCGATCGCGTACAACTCCGAGGCCGTCCCGGCCGAGGAAGTGGCATCGCTTCAGGTCTTCCTCGACCCGAAGTACGCCGGCCGCATTTCGCTTCCCGACAACGTCGATGACGTCTGGGCGCTGGCGCTCCTCGCTACCGGCGTCACCGACTGGTCGGACGTGACCGACGACCAGTTCGACGCCGCGGCCATCTGGCTCCGCCAGGCGCACGAGAACGTCCGCACCTATTGGGCCGATCCGTCCGAGCTTTCTCAGCTCATGGTTTCCGGCGAAGTTCAGGTCGCGTGGTCGTGGAACGACAGCGTGGCGCTCATGCAGGCCGACGGGTTCCCGATCGGCTTCAACCGGACCCCGACCGAAGGCGTTTCGAACTGGTTCTGCGGCTACGTCAATCTCAAGAATGCGCCGGGCAGCGAGGACAAGGCCTACGACTTCATCAACGCCTGGCTCGAGCACCGCTCGGCCCGCGGGTTGCTTGAAGGGTTCGGCTACATCCACACCAACGCCCCGGCGATGGCCGAGATCAGCCAGGAGGAGCTGTCGGCTGCCTTCGTGGATCCGATCGAGGGGACGCTGCTGTCGCAGACGCCGATGCCGGAAGGCCAGCGCGAGCGGATGATGACCGAGTTCGAGAAGATCAAGGCCGGTTTCTGATCCGGCACAGGCAGAGTGCGACGGGGCGGGCCGCACTGGCCCGCCGCGTCATTGCTGTCACGGAATGCTCGTTACCGCGCTACTGCGAGTTGCGGTCGAAGATCACGCTCAGACCGTACTCGCCGGCGTCGAGGGTCATGACCCCGTTTGCCTCCGAGCCCGAGTAGAATGTCAGGCCGGTCAGCGAGATCGCGACGACAGGACCGCCGTCGGCGGTGATGTAGCCATCGTGAAGGGCCGATGTGCAGAGGTCGCTGGCGGCCGCGTAGGGACCCGAGCCCCAGACCGTGCCCCGAGCGAAGCCGGCGGGGCAGGAGCAGAAGTGGATCAACTCGCCATCCGGGAAAGCCGCGCAAACCGGCTCCTCGGGTTCCTTGGTTGTGGCTGTCGCCGCCCCGGCCCCGCCGACGAAGAGCGCAGCCGAGGGTGTGCCCGCAAAGGCGAACGAGCGGTCGTAGGCGCCCCAGGACGAGGACGCCACCCCGTTGGCAAGGCTTCCCGTGTATCCTGCCTGCCCTGGCACCGCGAGCAGCACCACCGGCCCGCCCTGCGGCACAAGAACGCCAGCATGACGCGCCGCCGTGCAGATGTCGCTGTCGGCCGTATAGGGGCCTGCGCCCCAGACCGATCCGCCCGGCGGATTCGCGGGGCAGAGGCAGACGTGTGTATCGACGTCCGAGGGAAAGGCCGTGCAGGCTTCCATTGCAGACTGGGCGGTGGCCGGCCCCACGGTCAGGGCAGCAAAGGCGGCGAAAGTCAGGGCGGACGCTTTGGGGATGAGCGCTGCGGTCATGGGTCTGGTCCTGGCTGGCGGTTTGTCTGCCCGAACGCTAGGGGCACTGCCCCCTGCGCGCCAAGTCATTTCCTTCCCCTTGCGGGAGTGGCCGGCCTGTCCCTATATTGGTTTCGTCGCGGGGTAACCCGGGACTATGGCGATAAACGCGCCCGTAATAAGCGGATCGGACCCGGGGGCGGT
>CAZOHN010000041.1:0-21295 GCA_964579325.1 uncultured Rhodobacterales bacterium | reverse complement strand
GGCAGGACGGAGGAGCGCCGATCGCCCTCGTCGTCCGCCATCGTCTGCGCAGGCAGGTGCAGGATGTAATCGGCAAGGGCCGCGCCGCGACCCTGCGGCTGGGCCGTGATGAACAGGACCTTTGCTCCCGCAGCTTTCGCCACGCCCATCAGGGCCAGTGCGGTGGAAATCTCGCCAGGGCCGCAGGTCACGACGAAGAGATCGCCCTCGCCCACTGCCGGCGTCGTCATGTCGCCCTCGACCGCGGCTTCCAGCCCCATGTGGAACAGACGCATCGCGAAGCCCATGATCTGCAGCTTCTCGCGGCCGCCGCCGAAGACCACCACGCGTCGCGCATTGGCGATCATTGCGCAGGCGCGGTCCACGGCCGCGTCGTCGATACTGTCGAACACGCCGCCCAGTTCGGACAGCGCCCGTGCATAGAGCGTCGGCATGGGTATCCCCGTCGGGTCAATGTGGCCGGGCACGCATGACGCGCCCGGCCGGTTGCGCGTCAGAGACCGAGGTCGGCGAGGCCGTCGACGGTATCGGCGTTAATCGCGATCAGGTTGTCGGTGATGATGTCCTTGTTTGCGGCATCGGGCGACACCACCCCAAGACCCGGGATGTCAGTGCCCTCGGCGATCTCCAAACCGTCGACCAGCATCTTGCCCATCGTCACGAACACGCGGCCGGCCTCAGCCGGGTTCCACATGAAGCCACCCGAGATCGCGCCCGACTTCACGAGGTCGCGGCCCTGGCCGGGCGAGAACGGCCCGATCACGTGCACGTTGCCGACCGACCGCCGCTCCTCGATGGCGCGGCCAGCGCCGATCGGGCCCTGGCTGCCGAAGGCGAGGAAGCCCCCGAGGTCCGGGTTCGCCGCCATCAGGTCGAGCGCGGTCTTGCGGCTGTCGTCGACGTTCTCGGCCACGCCGTAACGCTCGCCCACCAGCTTCATGTTCGGGTACTTCTCACCGAGATAGGCAATCGCGGCATCGGCCCAGGCGTTGTGCAGCGGCACCGTGAGCGAGCCGACGAACACGCCATATTCCCCCTCGCCGCCCATCTTCTGGGCCAGAAGCTCGGCATGGGTCTCGCCGAAGCCGGTGGCCGATGCCATCTCGAAGTTCCAGTCGACGTTGGCGATGCCCGGCCCCTCGTGGCTGACCACGCGAATCCCCGCTGCCCGCGCCTTCTCGAGCACCGGTTCGAGCGCGGTCTCGTCGTTAGGGACCACGCCGATCACGTCGACGCCCTTGGCAATGAGGTCCTCGATGGCGCGCACCTGCAATGCGGGGTCGGCCGAGGTCGGGCCGATCATCTCGGCATCCATGCCAAGCTCGGCAGCCTTCTCCTTGATCCCCATCTCCATGGCGTTGAACCACGGAATGCCGCCGATCTTCACGACGACGCCCATCGTGGGCTTGTCCTGAGCAGCAGCTGAAAGCGCGAAGGAAGCGGCAAGCGCCACCCCCGCCAGAACGGCAGTGAGTCTGGTCTTCATTTCGTCCTCCCATGACACGCCCGGATTGTCCGGGCCGCATCCTCCAATGCGCAATCGATTGATCAACCGGATCTCGACTTGTTCCCGTCCGTTGCGGGGCCTCTTCCTTCCGGAAGGCGGCGCCGAGTCGCCGGGAATTTGGTTGCACAATCGATATTGCATATGGCATCAAGGAACCGGGTACTCGTCAAGCGAAATCGGAAGGCGGCATGATGAAGTCCGTGCGAGAGCAGTGACCTCCCTTCGGCCAAAGCCGACAATCAAGGATATCGCCCGCCTCTCCGAAGCCTCGGCCTCGACCGTGAGCGCGGTTCTGTCCGGCACCTGGAAGGAACGCCGGATCAGCGAGATGACGGCAGAGCGGATACGGGCAATCGCTTCCGACCTCGGCTATTCCGCAAACATGCAGGCGCGCGGATTGCGGCAGGGCCGCTCGGGCCTCGTGGGGCTGATCCTGCCGGTCCACGACAACCGGTTCTTTGCCGCCATGAGCCAGAGCTTCGAGAGCGAGGCGCGCGCTCGGGGCCTCTGCCCTGTCGTCGTCTCGACGCTGCGCAACCCCGACGAGGAGCGCAGGACGGTCGAGACCCTGATCTCTTACGCAGTCGACTCGATGGTGATCGCGGGCGCAACGGACCCGGCCACGGTGGGCCAGCTTTGCCGCGCGGCCGGCATTCCACACGTTTACGTCGACCTTCCCGGCCCGGATGCACCCTCGGTCGTCTCCGACAACGCCGCAGGTGCCGCGCGGCTCACCGAAACCATCCTCGCCCGGATGCCGCAGCAGTCCGACCCGGCCCGCGCGCGACCCTACCTGATCGGCGGCATCCCCTCGGACTACGCCAGCGCCCGGCGCATCGAAGCGTTCCGCGCGGTCGTGGAACGCGACTTGGGTGCACTCGACCCGGGGCAGATCATCGCCTGCGGATACGCGCCCGGCCGCGCCCGTGCCGAGATCGCGGCGCTGTGCGACCGTCTGGGGGGCATGCCATCTGCGCTGTTCATCAACTCGCTGACCGTTTTCGAGGGAGTTCTCAGCCACTTCGTGACGTTGGCTCCCGCCGACTTCGAGGCGACCGCGATCGGTTGCTACGACTACGACCCCTTTGCGGCCTTCCTGCAATTTCCGCTCCATATGGTTCGCCAAAACAGCGCAGGGCTGATCGCACGGGCGTTCGAACTGATCGACCTCGACCAGCAAGAGCCGCTGATCGAAATGGTCCCGCCCGACCTGATCGAGCCCCGCACGATCTATGCGAGCCCGTTCAGCGATTTCGGCTGACCGGCTTCAGCAGCAAGGAAAGCGGATGGAGGCAAGGACCTCGGCCTGCGCATCCGACAGCGCCGGGAGCAGGCGCCGGATCAGCCGCGCTTTGGGAGGCTTCTGCACCGGCGTCCCGGACGCGGGCGGGAGGGGATCAGCCATAGGCCACCTCCCGCCCGCCGGCACGGCGCTGGCGCACGATCTGGGCAAGGATCGACAACGCGATCTCCTCGGGCGTGATCGCGTGAATGTCGAGGCCCGCCGGGGCGGCCACGCGGGAAAGTGCGTCGGGCGCGATGCCATCGGCTTCCAGCCTCGCCCGGAGGGTGGCGAACTTGCGACGTGATCCGACAAAGGCGATGAACTCCGCCCCACCCGCCAGCGCCGCCCGAAGGGCCGCCTCGTCGCCTTTGCCCTGGGTCGCCACGACCACGAAGCGCGCGGCTTCTCCCCCGGTATCGAGGGCGAACCCGTCCTGCGTCGCCTCGACCGGCACCAGTCCCGGGTCGATCCCCGGAGCGGCAAGCGTACGATGGAAATCGAAGCGTCCCGAAAGGTCTGCCAGCGCCAGCGCCACCGGACCAGCCCCGAATATCACAAGGTTCGGCCTCGGCAGGACGGGTTCCACGAAGATGTCCATCGAGCCTTTCGAGGGGCAGCCATTCCGGGCGAACCGTATTCCCTCGCGCTCCTCCCCCGCCGCGACGCCTTCGGCCTCAAGGAGTTCTTCCGGACGCAGCGAGACATACTGCGGCTGTCCGCTGGTCAGGGCCGCGAGCGCCGCCTTCGCCACCGCGCCGCGCGCACAGCCGCCGCCCACCCAGCCTTCTGCGATGGTGCCATCTGCCAGGACCAGCGCCTTGGCGCCCGGTTTGGCCGAGGTCGCGGCAAGGGTGCGCACGACAGTCGCGACGGCGTGTGGGGTGCCGGCGGCCCGAAGCCGCGCGGCAGTAGTTTCGAAAGCATCGGTGCGTCGGGCAATCACAATCGGACAAGCTCCATCTCGAGCGCGGCAAGGTCGCCGAGCGTGGTGGCAGGTGCGAACAGGTCGAGGTGCGGCAGCGCGGCAGCCATGCCGCGCGCGACCGGCTCATACCCGGCCCAGCCCTTCAGCGGGTTGAGCCAGACAATCCGGCAACCCCGGCGGCGCAACGCCGACAGCGCATCGCCCAGAGCCTCAGGCGGGCCGCTGTCGTAGCCATCCGAGAGGATCAGCACGACGGTCCGGCCGTTCACGAAGCGCCGAGCGTAGGTCGCGGCGAAGCGACCGAGCGCTTCACCTATCTTCGAGCCGCCGCCGAACCCTTCCGCCAGAAGCGTGAGACGGTTCAGCGACCGCAGAGGGTCCTCGTCGCGCAGCGCCTCGGTGATCCGAGCGAGGCGGGTGTGGAAGAGGTAGGCGTCGGTGTCGGGGTCCGCGCGCATCAGGCCTGCGAGAAAGGCAAGGAACGGCCGGGCATAGAGCGTCATCGACCCCGAGACATCGCAAAGCGCAACGATACGCACCGGACGGTCGGGACGCGCGCGGAACGCCAGCCGCACGGGTTCGCCCCCGGCCCCGAGGCTCGCCCGGATAGTGCGGCGCAGGTCGATCGCGGCGCCCCGGTGCGCGGCCTTGCGGCGGCGCGAGCGACGGTCGCGCAGTGCCGCGCCGAGACGGCGGGCCACGGTCTCAGCCGCGCGGATATCTTCGGCCGAGACGACCTCGCGCAGGTCCTTCTTCATCAGGCTGGTGACCCGTGCGGCCACCAGCCGCCCGTCGCCGCCGCCCTCTGCTTCGCCCTCGCCGCTTGTGTCGGGCGCATCGGGGCGACCGGCGCCCCCGCCCGACACCCCCTCCTGCGGCCCGCGCGCCGGGCGCGCGGACGGGTGGGATTTCCCCGTTGGCACGGCCTTGACCCGCACCCGGCCACCGTTTCGCCAGAAGGCATCGAACAGCGCATCGAACCGCGCCCAGTCCTCGGCCGACCCGCAGGAGACACATTTCAGCGCACCACGCACGGTCTCTGGCTCAGGCGCGACACGGGTAAGTGCTTCCACCGCCAGCCCGGTCTCGGCCACGCCGAGGCGGAAGCCATTGTCGCGCAGGTGGCTCATGAAGGCCGAGACCCGCGCCGCGGGGCCCGGGTCGCTGGCCGCGAAGCGGGTGACGCGGGTCATGCCGCCCGACCCGCGAGCCGTTCAGCGACCTCGGTTGGCACCGCCGCCCGGTCGGCTTGCGTCTTGAGCAGCGTCGCCAATGCCGCCTGCAACGCGGCCGGATCGGCCGACAGGTCGTTCACCCCCAACCCGGCCAGCGCCGCCGCGAAATCGAGCATCTCGGCCACGCCGGGTTTCTTGACGAGGTCTTCGCGGCGGAGCGCCTGCACGAAAGCCACGATCTGCCCGGCGAGCGTCGCTTCCACTCCCGGCAGGCGCGCCTTGAGGATGGCCAGTTCGGTCGCGCGGTCGGGGTAATCGACATGGGCATAAAGGCAGCGCCGCCGGAGCGCGTCGGAAAGATCGCGAGTGCCGTTCGATGTCAGGATGACGATAGGGCGGCTGATCGCGGTGAGGGTGCCCAGTTCCGGCACAGTGATCTGGAAATCGGAAAGGATTTCCAGAAGATAGGCTTCGAACTCCTCGTCGGCCCGGTCGATCTCGTCGATCAGCAGAACTGGAGGCCTTGCCTGCCGGATCGCGCGGAGGAGCGGACGTTGCAGCAGATACTCCTCCGAGAAGATCCGTTTCTCGACCGCAGACCCGGCCTCGCCCGCCTCTCCCGCCGCGCGGATCGCCAGAAGCTGGCGCTGATAGTTCCATTCGTAGATCGCGTGCGAGGCGTCGAGCCCCTCGTAGCACTGCAGCCGGATCAACTCGGCCGCACGCGCGGCGGCCAGTACGCGCGCAACCTCTGTCTTGCCCACGCCAGCCGCCCCTTCGAGGAGGATCGGCCGGCCGAGGGCAAGCGCCAGGTGGAGCGCCATGGCAAGGTCGGGCGTTGCGACATAGCCTTGCGCCGCGAGGTCGTCGCGGAGACGATCCACTTCAGTCATGGCCCCGGCTCCTGACCGCTCCGAAGGTGGGCAGATTGCCCACACCACGCCGCTTCGCGGTCGGCACGGACGGTAGGGTGGGCAATCCGCCCACCACACCCCTACCCGTGCAGCCCGAGGTCATGGGCGATCTTCCAGATCCTCCAATGATCGTGCGGCATGTGCGCCTGCCGCAGCCCGAAGGCGCGGAACGCGTCATGCACCGCGTTCGAGAAAGCCGGGACCCCGCCCACGTTGGGGCTCTCGCCCACACCCTTCGCCCCGATCGGGTGGTGCGGGCTTGGCGTCGTGGTCCAGTCGGTGGTGTAGTTCGGCGTCTCCACCGCGGTCGGGATGAAGAAGTCCATCAGCGTCCCGGTCTTGCAGTTGCCCATCGCGTCGTAGGCGATCTCCTGCCCCATCGCGATGGCCAGCGCCTCGGTCAGCCCGCCATGCACCTGCCCCTCGATGATCATCGGGTTGATCCGCGTCCCGCAATCGTCCAGCGCGTAGAACTGCCGGACCTCGTGCACGCCGGTATCCACGTCGATCTCCATGACGCAGATGTAGGCGCCGAAGGGGTAGGTCATGTTCGGCGGGTCGTAGTAGCTCACCGCCTCCAGGCCCGGCTCCAGCCCCGGGATCGCCTGGTTGTAGGACGCAAAGGCGATTTCCTTCATCGTCTTGAACCGCTCCGGCGCGCCCTTCACGACAAAGCGGTCCACATCCCACTGCACGTCGTCGTCGTGCACTTCTAGAAGATAGGCCGCGATCATCTGCGCCTTGGCGCGGATCTTGCGCCCGCACATCGCGGTCGCTGCCCCCGCCACCGGTGTCGAACGCGAGCCGTAGGTGCCGAGACCATAGGGCGCAGTGTCGGTGTCGCCTTCCTCCACCGTGATGCTATCGGCCGGCAGGCCGATCTCGGAGGCGATGATCTGGGCGAAGGTCGTCGCGTGGCCTTGCCCCTGGCTGATCGTGCCAAGCCGCGCGATGGCGCTGCCAGTGGGGTGAACCCGGATTTCGCAGCTGTCGAACATGCCAAGCCCGAGAATGTCGCAGTTCTTCACCGGCCCGGCACCCACGATCTCGGTAAAATGCGTCAGACCTATGCCCAGAAGCTTGCGCGTCTTGCCGGCCTTGAAGTCCTCGACCCGCTGCGCCTGTTCCTTGCGAAGCCCGGCATAGTCGACCGCCTTCAGAGCACGCTCCCAGGCGGTGTGGTAGTCGCCCGAGTCGTATTCCCACCCCAGCGCCGACTGGTAGGGGAACTGCTCCTTGCGGATGAAGTTCTTGGCGCGCAGTTCGGCGGCGTCCATGCCAAGCTCGATGGCCAGCACCTCGATCATCCGCTCGATGCAATAGGCGGCTTCCGTCACCCGGAAGGAGCAGCGATAGGCCACGCCCCCCGGCGCCTTGTTGGTATAGACCCCGTCCACCGCGACATGCGCGACGGGGATGTCGTAGCTTCCCGTCACGATATGGAAGAAGCCCGCCGGAAACTTGGTCGGGTCGGCGCAGGCGTCAAACGCCCCGTGGTCGGCCGTCACATGGACGTCGAGAGCGGTGATCTTGCCGTCCTTTGTGGCGCTGATCCGGCCTTTCATCCAGTAGTCGCGGGCGAAGGCGGTGGCCATCAGGTTGTCCATCCGGTCCTCGATCCACTTCACCGGCTTGCCGGTGACGATGCTCGCCACGATGGAACAGATGTAGCCGGGATAGACCCCCACCTTGTTGCCGAAGCCGCCGCCGATGTCGGGCGAGATCACGCGGATGTTGTGCTCCTCGATGCCGGAAATCAGCGAGGCCACGGTGCGCACCGCGTGCGGCGCCTGGAAGGTGCCCCAAAGCGTCAGCTTGCCGTTCACCTTGTCCATGCTGGCGACGCAGCCGCAGGGTTCGAGCGGGCATGGGTGGGTGCGGTGGTAGTAGACCATCTCCTCGGCCACGACCTCGGCCGCACCGATGGCCTGGTGGGTGGCCTCCTTGTCGCCGACCTCCCAGGTGAAGATGTGGTTGTGGTGCCGCCGCGGCCCGTGCGCGCCGGCGGTCTGGCCCGCAAGGTCCTCGCGCAGCACCGGGGCATCGGGTTCCTGCGCCGCGAACGGGTCGACGACGACGGGAAGCTCCTCGTACTCGACCTCTATGAGTTCAATGGCATCGGCGCAGATGTAGCGGTCCTTCGCAACGACAAAGGCGACTTCCTGGCCCTGGAACAACACCTTGCCGTCCGCCAGCACCATCTGCTTGTCGCCCGCAAGCGTCGGCATCCAGTGCAGGCCCAGGGGTGCGAGATCGGCGGCGGTGAGGACAGCGATAACGCCGGGAAGCGCCTTGGCGGCATCCGCGTTCACCGCCTTTACACGCGCATGGGCGTAAGGCGAACGGACAAAGTCGCCGAAAAGCATGCCGGCCATCTTGATGTCGTCGACGTAGTTGCCCTTGCCTTGGGTGAAACGCACGTCCTCCACCCTCTTGCGCGAGGATCCGAGGCCCTTGAGTTTCTCGGTGCGCTCGATCTGGTCGGGGGTCATGTCGTTCATTGGGCCGCCTCCTTCGCGGCGTTCATCTCGGCAGCAGCCGCCATGATCGCCTTGACGATGTTCTGGTATCCCGTGCAGCGGCAGAGGTTGCCGGAGATGCCGAAGCGCACCTCCTCCTCGGTCGGGTTCGGATTCTCGATCAGCAGGCGGTGCGCGCGGGTAATCATGCCCGGCGTGCAGTAACCGCACTGAAGACCGTGATGCTCACGGAACATCTGTTGCAGGACGTGGAGCCCGTCGGGCGATCCCAGCCCCTCGATTGTAGTGATCCGCGCCCCGTTCGCCTGCGCGACAAAGACGGTGCAGGACTTCACCGACTTGCCGTTCATCTCGATCGTGCAAGCGCCGCAATGCGAGGTCTCGCAGCCCACGTGCGGGCCGGTCAGGTTCAGCCGCTCGCGCAGCGTGTGGATCAGAAGCTCGCGCGGCTCGGCGAGGATCTCGTGGTCCTCGCCGTTCACGGTGAGGGTGATCTGCATCTTCTTGCTCATGGGTGTGCTCCTCAGGCCCGCGACCAGGCGCGGAGAATGGCGCGGCTCAGAACCGCCCCTGCGGCGTGGCGCTTGAAGTCAACCGGACCCCGGTTGTCCTCGCCGGGGTCGATGTCGCCCTGCATCGCGGCGACGGCTGCCTTCACGGCGGCCTCGTCGCAGACCGAACCGACAAGGGCCGCACCGGCAGCCTCGGACCAGATGGGCCGGTCGGCAAGGTTCGTCATCGCGATCGAGGCCGAGGCGACCTTGCCACCCGCCTTGGTCAGCAGCACGGCCGCCGCCGCAGTGGCGTAGTCGCCGATCTTCCGCTTCTGCTTCTCGTAGGCGTAGCCGCCGGTCGGCGTGTGGAAGCTGACCGCCGTCAGGATCTCGCTGTCGTCGCGCGCGGTCACATAGGCCGCCTCGTAGAAGTCGCGCGCCGCGACGTCGCGGGTGCCATCCGGTCCGGCAAGGGTGAAGAACGCGTCGAGGCACTGCATCAGCCCCGGCATGTCGTTGCCCGGGTCACCGTTCGCCACGTTGCCGCCGACCGTGCCCATCGCCCGGACCTGGGGATCGGCGATCTGCACCGCCGCTTCGCGCAGGATCGGCGCAGCCTGTGCAAGCCCCTCATGCGCGATCAACTCGGCCTGCGTCGTCATCGCGCCAATACGGATCGTGCCGCCCGATACGCTGATCCCCTTGAGGTCGGCGATGTCCTGCAGGTCGATGAGATGCTCGATGGCCGTCATGCGGAGCTTCATCATCGGAATCAGGCTGTGCCCGCCCGCCAGGACACGAGCATCGTCGCCATGGTCCCCGAGAAGCCGCAACGCCGTGCCAAGGTCGGACGGCCGATGGTAGTCGAAAGCCGCTGGTATCATGTGATCCTCCCTGTGTGCGTCATTTCGGCACACTTGGGCCGAGGATTAGGGCCACCCGGACGGCCGCCCATCGGCCCTTCGCGAGCGGCGCGTCTCATTGCACGAAATGCGCCACAGCTGCACGAAATGCGAAACCGTCACAGGCCGAGCGCTTCCCTCACGTCTGCTAGACGTCCCCGCGCGACAGGAACCTTGAGCCCGCCGGCCGGCCCATCGAAATGACACAGGCCGGTGTCCTTGCGCCTCTCGAAGCCTGTCACCAGGCGCGGGTTCACCAGATAGCTACGATGCACTCGCAGGAACCCCGCCGGTGCCAACCGGGCCTCGGCCTCGGTGATTGACCAGGGACAGAACAGCTTCTCGCCCCCCCGGTAGAGGACCGTATAGTGGCCCTCGGCCCGAACCGCCGAAACCCCGCCCGGATCGGCGAACTGGGTCCGGTTCTCGCGTTCGTAGGGCATACGCAACGATGTGGCGACAACGGGCCGCTGTTCCGGCTTCTCCGCTCCGGATGCTCCGCCATCGTCCATCAGAGCTTCCGACCGTGCCTCGGGCACCTGACTCGCCGAAGCATCGCCATCGGGTGCAAAGGTGATGCCTGTCAGGAGGAAGGCGGCCGAGATGACGAAGGCGCTGATCGTCACGACCATGGCCAGCGTCTGGTTGCCCAGAAGCGGCCCGGCGGCGTCGGCATCCGGCAGGGGCACGAAGGCGGTGCCCCCCATCGCGATGAAGTGGACGCCGAACACCGCGAGCGCGAAACCCACCGTCCCCAGCAGGATGTTGCGCCGACCCCGATCGCTGTAGGCGAGCCAGACCGCCGCGACGCTGAGGCTGATCGAAGCCACCAACGCAAGGACCACCCCGCCCACCGTGTAGACCGGACGGCACAGTTCCACCCCCGACATCCCGATGTAGTGCATGATCGGAATACCGGTCCCGATGATCGCGCCCGCCCCTGTGATACTGCGCGGGGTACGCGGCCGGAAGTGCAGCACCAGCAGTGCTATTCCGGCAATCAGGATCGAGGCCAGCGCCGAGATCAGCGTCACCAGCGCGTCGTAGTAGAACAGGAACGGCAACTGGACACCGAGCATCGCGACGAAGTGCATCGACCAGATGCCTCCCCCCAGCGCCACCGCTGCCATCGACACCGCCACCTTGCGCTGGCCGACCGGCAGGCGCGAGACGCCCCGCGTCAGCGATAGCCCGGTGAAGCCAGCCATCAGAGCGACCGCCAGCGAGGCGGCGACCAGGCGATAGTCGTGCAGCGGCTCGAACACGCGGCGGGCCTCCATTCCCCCCGCGACGCGGCAGGAAACCGGTCATCGCACCGGCGCCGCGTCGGACTCTATCAGAGCTAGTCCGTGTTGCGCCCCGCGCCAAGCCCGGGCGCGCGCCTACTCTGCGGCGTGACGCGGACGTGACGGTTGACCGGCCGCCCCCGCGGCCCCATCGATCGCCTCGACCCGCGCCCGAAGCGCCGCGATCTCGGCCTTTGCCGCGTCGATCGACGATGCGAGCACATGTGGTTCGGGCGAGGCCGGTTCGGCCTCCTTGGGGCCGACGAAGCGCGAGAAGATCCAGCCGAGAAGCCGACCGAGATCGTCCATGATGAGGAAGAACGACGGCACGATCACCAGGCTCAGGATCGTCGACATGATGATGCCGCCGATCACCGCAGTCGCCATCGGCGCGCGGAACGAGCCGCCCTCGCCCACCCCAAGTGCCGAGGGCAGCATGCCCGCAGACATCGCGATCGAGGTCATAACGATCGGCCGCGCGCGCTTGCGCCCCGCCTCGACCATCGCATCGAAGCGGTTGAGGCCCTGCACCCGCATCTCGACCGCGAAGTCGACCAGCAGGATGGCGTTCTTTGTGACGATGCCCATCAGCATCAGGATGCCGATAAGCACCGGCATCGACACCGCGTTCCCCGTCAGGATCAGTGCGGCCGCGACGCCGCCTATGGCAAGCGGCAGCGAGAACAGGATGGTGAAGGGCTGGATCACGCTGTGGAACAGCAGGATCAGCACCGTCAGCACAAGCATCAGGCCCATGACCATCGCGTTGCCGAAGCTCTGCGTCAGCTCGCCCTGGATCTCGGCATCGCCCGATTCCGCAACACGGACCGAGGCCGGAAGCTCGACACCCTCCGTGATCTCCTTGAACCGCGCGCTTGCGGTGCCCAAGGCCACGCCAAGCGGAAGGTTTGCCCCGACGGTTGCCTTGCGCTCCCGGTTCAGTCGCTCGACCGTCGCGGGGCCTTCGGCCAGCCGGATCGTCGCAACCGCGCCCAGCGGCACCGTTACCCCCGTTGCGGTCGGCACCCGCAGTGCCGCGATCCGCCCGAGGTCGCCCTTGATCTCGTCCGAAAGCCGCACGCGGACCGGGATCAGCCGCCCATCCATCGACACCTTGGCAAGCGCTGCATCCACGTCACCCAACGTCGCCACACGCACCGTCTCGGCGATGGCGCGCGCCGTCACGCCCAGTCGCGCCGCTTCTTCGACCCGGGGGATGATCTGAAGTTCCGGGCGCGGCAGCGCGCCTTCGGCGGCGACGTTCGCCAGGAGCGGATCGCCGCGCAACGCCCCTTCCAGCCGTGCGACCGCCTCGTTCAGGTCGGCCTCGTTGTCCGACAGGATCGAGAACGAGATGTCCCTCTCGCCCCGGTCGTTCAGCTTGAAGGCACGGATGTCGGGGATCGCGGCCAGCCGTCTGAAGATATCGGCCTCGACCTCGGCCTGGGTCCGCGTCCGGCCCTTGTCCTCCACCTCCGGCACGAACGGACCCGCAAGAGGGATCTGACGGCCGATCTTGGAGAGCTTGAGCAGCAGCGAGTGGTCGAGTTTCTCCAGCAGGACCGTGAAGGAGGCCCGACGCACGTCGCGGTCGCCCTTCGGGGAAGAGCCGCCAAGCACGAAGACGTTCTCGATCCCCTCGATGTCGAGGATCGCCTGCCGCATCGCCTCGGTCGCCCGGTCGGTATCCACAAGGGTCGAGCCCGGCGGAAGCTCCACGCTGACGGGAATGCGGCTCACGTCCTCGGGAGGAATGAAGCTGCCCGGGACCTGCGCCATGAAGTAGATCGAGACGGCAAGCACGCCGAAGGCGGCGACGAGCGTGAGGTAGCGCACCCGCATCGTGGCCTTCACGACAGCCGTGTAGCCGCGCATGATCCAGCCGTCACGGTGCTCTTCCTCGTGGGCGTCCTTGTCGCGCATCAGGTATGCAGCCATCATCGGCGTGATGAGGCGCGCGACGATCAGCGAGAAGATCACGGCGATCGCCACCGTGAGCCCGAACTGCCGGAAGTATTGCCCCGGAATGCCGGGCATGAAGCTGACGGGCACGAAAACCGCCACGATGGTGGCCGAGGTCGCGATCACGGCGAGGCCGATCTCGTCGGCGGCTTCCTTGGCAGCACGGTAAGGCGTCTTGCCCATGCGGATGTGCCGCGCGATGTTCTCGATCTCGACGATTGCATCGTCGACCAGGATACCCGTCGCCAGCGTGATCGCCAGGAACGATACGAGGTTGAGCGAGAAGCCCAGCAGGTCCATCACCCAGAACGTCGGCACCGCCGAGAGCGGCAGCGCTACCGCCGCGATCAGCGTCGCGCGCCAGTTCTTGAGAAACGCCAGCACCACGAGCACCGCCAGAAGCGCGCCTTCGATCAGCGTATGGAGCGCGGATTCGTAGTTGCCGTAGGTGTAGTACACAGTGTCATCGACCAGCGAGATGCGCACGTCCGTGTGCGCTGCAGAGATGCTGTCAAGCTGGGCGTTCACCACCTCGGCAACGCTGACTTCCGAGGCGCCCTTTGCGCGGAACACCGCAAAGGTCACCACCTGCTCGCCGTTGAACCGACTGAACGATCGGAGTTCCTCATAGGTATCGACAACCGTTCCAAGCTCGCGCAGCTTCACGAAGCGGCCCGATGGTAGCGCAATTGTGGTGTCGGCCAGACGCTCGGCGGTGGCCGCGTCGCCCAGGGTGCGGATCGCCTGCTCGCTGCCTCCCAGTTCGCTGCGGCCCGCGCCGATATTGGCATTCGTCGCGCGAAGCTGCTGGCTGACCGCCGCGGCGGTGATGCCGAAGCTGTCCAGCCGAACCTGGTCCAGTTCCACCCGGATCTCGCGGTCGGCGCCGCCGAACCGGCTGATCCGGCCGATCCCGGGCTGGCCCTGAAGCGCGCGCGTGATCTTGTCGTCGACGAACCACGACAGCTCTTCCATCGTCATGTCCGGCGCCGAAACGGCGAAGGTCATGATCGCCTGGCCCTCGACGTCGATCTTGCTCACGATCGGCGTCTCGACGTCGCCCGGCAGGTCTCCGAGGATCTGGTCGATGGCGTCCTTGACGTCCTGCACTGCCTGGTCGGTCGCGACTTCCATGCGGAACTCGATGGCGGTGCTCGAGACGCCGTCCGACACCGTCGAGATGACGTTCTTCGCCCCGGCGATGCCAGCGACCGCGTCCTCGATCTGCTTGGTTACCTGGGTCTCGAGTTCGGCCGGCGCGGCGCCCGGCTGGGCGACGACGATCGAGACCAGCGGCACGTCGATGTTGGGGAACCTTGTGATCGGCAGCGTGTTGAACGACTGCCAGCCCAGGAACATGAGCATGGTGAACGCCAGGATTGGCGCGATCGGGTTGCGGATGGACCAGGCAGAGAAGTTCATTGCGGGCCCCTCAGTTCGATTGCGCCATCGCGGGATCGGCGGCGACGGGGTTCACGCGGTCGCCCGGTCGCACGAATGCACCGGCCCGCGCCACGACGCGGTCCCCGAGGCCGAGCCCCTCGCGCACTTCCACCATGCCGCCATCGCGGATTCCGGTCACGATCTCCACCCGCTCCACCAGTCCGTCCGCTCCGACCCGCAGCACGAGTTCAGATCCGTTCTTTGCAAAGACCGCCGCCACCGGCAGCGCAGGGGCCTCGGCTTCGGAGACAATGATCTCGGCCTGTGCAAAAAGGCCCGCGCGCACCGCGTCCTGGTCGTCGAGCGCAACCCGGACCCGACCGAGCCGTGTCGCCGCGTCGATCGTAGGTTCGACAAGCCGCACCGTTCCTGTGACTTGCGCCGACATGCCAACCGCACGCATCAGCACAGGCTGGCCGGGCGACAGGCGCAGGACATCAGACTCGGACACGTCGGCGCGAAGCTCGAGCATCCCATCGCGGATCAGCGCGAACATGGGCTCGCCCGCCGCGCTTGCGATACTTCCGATCTGGGCATTGCGCGCGACCACCTTGCCTGCCACCGGTGCGACGACCTCGGTCCGCGCAAGCCGCAGATCGATGTCGGCAAGCTGTGCCTCGGCAACGCTCAGTTGGGCCTCTGCGGAAGCGCGCACCTGCTGAGCCACGGTCACCCGCGCGACCGCCGAGGTCGCGGCCGCCCGTGCCTGGTCGGCAGCGGCCTGCGTTCCCGCACCCTGCGACCGCAGGTTCTCGGCACGATCACGCACCCGCAAGGCCTCGTCGGCGGAGGATTGCGCCTCGACGAGGCTCGCGTCGGCTTGTGCGATCGTGGCGCGCGCGGCGGCGATGCTCGCCTCGACTTGTCCGCGCTGAAGTCCCAGCGCGGTTTCCGACAGCCGTGCCATCACCTGGCCGGCCACGACGCTATCACCGACATCGACCAGGAGTTCCTCGATCGCTTGCCCCTCGATGCGGGGCTGCACCGCGACCCGCTCGACCGGTTCGATCATCCCGGAGGAGAAGATCCGGTCGCGAAGGGCGGTCTGCACAGGCGACACCACGGTGATCGCGGGAAGGGCGATCTCGGCAGGTTCGGGGGCCGGCACGCCATTGGCGAGACCCGCCGCCGGGAAGGTCAACAAGGACGTCAGGAAAAGTACGATGCGAAGCATGTTCTCACGCGGACAGAAGCGGGCGTCGTTCGCCAGCAATTTCGGACAGGAGGGTCTCGATGGTGCGCAGCACCAGCGCCTGAAGCTCCGGCGACGGTGGCTCGGAAAGACGCGAGGCGGTGCCGCAGGACTGAACAGCCGCCCCCTTGAGCAGCAGCAGGATCAGAGAGGCATGGGCGGTGAAATGCCGACGGGCCACAGGTTCCGGCACATCGGCGATTCTTGAAAACACCAGGAGTAGATAGCTGATGATCTCGCGCTCCATCCGGCTACTGATCACCGCGATCTCTTCGCGCCGAGACGACGCGGCCTCAATCTCGGCCCAGAGTGCCGCTTCCTCGTCCTCGACGGTCTCCAGTCGGCGGCGGATTACCGCGCACAGTTCCGCGCGCGGATCGGACGACTGCATGACCTGCGCGAACTCGGCTTCAACCCGCATCAGGTCTCGCGCGACCAAAGCCTCGATGATGGCGTTCTTCGAAGCGAAGTAGCGATAAAAGTTCCCCGCGCTCATGCCCGCCGCGCGCGACAGATCCTGCATCGACGCGCCGTCGAAGCCCTTTGCTGCGAAGACGGACTTGATGCGGTCGAGAATCTCGATCGTGCGCGGTTCGGGCTGGGTACTGAGATGTGTCATCTGGGGTATTGCCGTACGAGAATGAATGTTCATTCCCATATGGTGCTGCGCTGCGGAAATCAACCCGGGCGTGGCACTTTTCGCGGTCTGCGAGGGCACCGTCCAACGCGCGGTATTTCAGGGGTACGCGCCACCCGGCGAACCGGATCAACCTTCAAGCGAACGGCCGGGGGGAAGTACGAGGATTGCGCGGAAATCGTTGACGTTGGTAAGCGTCGGTCCGGTCACCACCTGGTCGCCGAGGGCGGCGAAGAAACCGTGGCTGTCGTTGATGGCCAGTGCCGACACCGGGTCGAGCCCTGCGGCGCTGGCCCGGGACAGCGTGTCCGGGCCAATCACCGCGCCAGCGACTTCTGCCGCGCCGTCCACTCCATCCGTATCGCAGGCGATGGCATGGATGCCCGGCGCACCCGCCAGCGCGATCGCCAGCGCCAGGCTGTACTCCGCGTTCGGCCCCCCGATCCCGTCACCCCGTCGCGTCACTGTCAGCTCGCCGCCCGAAAGGAGCAGCACCGGCGCATCGCCCGGGGCGAGGCTGCGCTGCTCCCCTTGCGCGCGTTCTGCCTGTGCCGCCGCGACGTCGCGCGCCTCGCCTTCCAGCGCATCGCCGAGCATCCGCACCTGACATCCCGCTGCCCGCGCGACCTCGGCCGCTGCCGCGAGCGACTGCGCGGGCGCCGCGATCACCCGGTTCTCGACTTGGGCAAGGCGCGGGTCTCCCGGCGGCACAACGCCCGTCGGGCGCGCAAGAGCCGCCGTGACCGAGGCGGGAACCTCGATATTCCAATGCTCCAGCACCCCCCTTGCATCAGCGACAGACGAAGCATCGCCCACCGTGGGGCCAGACCCGATGAACGCGGGGTCGTCGCCGGGAACATCCGAGATCATCAGCGCGAGCATCCGCGCCGGATGCGCCGCTGCTGCAAGCTGCCCGCCCTTCACCCGGCTCAGGTGCTTTCGCAGCGTGTTCATCCGGTCGATCGGCGCACCCGAGGCCAGCAGCGCGGCGTTCACCGCGCGCTTTTCGTCCAGCGTCACGCCCTCGGTCGGCGCGACCAGCAGCGCAGAAGCGCCGCCCGAGATCAGCGCCACCACGAAGTCGTCGGCGCCGAGGCCGCCCAGAAGCCCGAGCATCCGCCTTGTCGCCGCTTCACCTGCGCCATCGGGTACAGGGTGTGCTGCCTCGACGATTTCGATCCCCGCGCAGGGCCGCGCATAGCCATAGCGCGTGATGACCAGCCCCTCGCAAGGGCCCCAGGCGCTCTCCAACGCCTCGGCCATCCGCGCGGACGCCTTGCCTGCCCCCACCACGACCACACGTCCCGCAGGCTTCGGCGGCAGGTTCTGCGGTACAGACAACATCGGGTCTGCCACCTGCACCGCACGGTCGAACAGCGCGCGCAGGAAAGCGTCAGGTCGGTCGAGGGTCATCGGGCGTCCTCTCCGCTCGAAGCGCGCACCACAAGCGAGACGGGCGCTCGGATTTCCGGGGCGGGCCGTTCCGCCCGTTCGAGCCAGCCCAGCATTGTGTCCGCCGCGCCCCGAGCGAAGCCCGAGATGTCGCAGCGCACCGACGACAGCTGCGGCCAGACGAGCGCACAGTCCTCGATATCGTCGAAACCCACCAGCCGGAAATCGCGCCCGACCTGCCAACCCATCTCGGCGAACCCGGTGAGCATCCCAAGCGCCACGAGGTCGTTGAAGCAGACCGCCGCCTCGATCCCGGGATGGCCCGCTGCCATGGTGCGCGCCGCCTCGCGGCCGAAGGCGCGGGAGGACCTGCCGGGCATCGCGAAAGGCTGCTGCCCCGCCGCGCCCATCGCCGCAAGGTAGCCGGACATCCGCTCCTCCGTCACCGGCCGCCCGGCAAGGCCACCGACAAAGGCGATCCGCCGAGCCCCGCGCCCCAGCAGGTGCTCGGTCGCAAGCCGCCCTCCGGTTGCATAGTCCGGGGCCGCGAAAGGAAAGAGATCGGTGCGCGGATCGACCCGACGCAGCACCTGCATCGCGGGGATGCCTGCGCGTTCCAGCGGCCCGAATGTCGCCGCCTCCTCGCCATAGGCCGGCGAGATCACCAGCCCCGACACCCCGTGCTCGATCATCGACACCACCACCTGCGCCTGAAGGTGGGGGTCCTCGTCGGTGTTTGCGATGACCGTGGCATAGCCGCGTGCCGAAAGCGCCATCTGGGCCGAGGTGGCGAATTCGGTGAAGAACGGGTTGCGCAGGTCGTTGATCACAAGGCCGACCAGCCCCGCGCTCGATGACCGAAGCGTCGCAGCCGCGCGGTTGTAGACGTAGCCGATCTCGGCCATCGCCGCGCGCACCGCCTCGCGCGTCTCGGCACGAACCATCGGGCTGTGCTGCAGCACCAGACTGACCGTCGACTTCGACACCCCTGCCTCGCGGGCGACATCGACGATGGTCGGTCTGCGGTTCACGTCTCAGCCCCCGTCAGCGCTGGTCAACCCTGATCAGTCCTGTTCGATTCCGTACAGTTCCAGCAGGGTCCGCATCCGCCGTTCGGCCAGGTCGGGCCGTTCGATGAGCCGCGCGGCATCGGCCAGCCGGAACACCTCGGCATAATGGGATATCTCGCGGCTCGACTGGAAGCCTGCCGGCATGATGAAATGGCGCTGGTGGCCGTTGAGCCACGCCAGAAACGCGATGCCGGCCTTGTAGAAGCGCGTCGGCGCCTTGAAGATCTCGCGGCTGAGCGGAACGCTCGGCGCAAGAAGCGCGTGGTAGGTCGCGGTATCGCCCCCCGCGAGCGCCTCGAGCGCCTGCGCGGCGGCAGGCGAGATCGCCGCGAAGATGCCCAGAAGCGCGTGCGAATGCCGCGCCCCGTCACCCTCGATCAGTGGCGCATAGTTGAAGTCGTCGCCCGTGTAGAGCCGCACGCCCTCGGGCAACTCGGCGCGAAATGCCTCCTCGTGCGTTTGGTCGAGCAGCGAGATCTTGATCCCATCCACCTTGCCGGGGTTCTCTGCAATGATTGCGTGAACGAGCCGGGATGCCTCCTCGACAGACGCCCCGCCCCAATAGCCCCGCAGCGCGGGGTCGAACATCTCGCCCAGCCAGTGGAGGATCACCCCCTCGCGCGCCCCGTCGATGAGGCGGCGATAGACGCGGGCATAGGTCGCGGCATCCGCGCCCATCGCCGGCAGCGCGCGGGTTGCCATCAAGATCACCTGCCCGCCCGTCGCCTCGATCGCCTCGATCTGGTGCTCGTAGGCCGCGATGATCCCCGCCTCGGTCGCAAGTTGCGCCGCGTCGGCGTGATCCGTTCCCGCCCCGCAGGCCACCCTCGGCTTCAACGGGTGCACCTTCGCCGCCCGCATCGTCCGCTCGATCAACTCGCGGGCGGTCGCCCAGTCCACCCCCATGCCGCGCTGTGCGGTGTCCATCGCCTCGGCCAGCCCGAGGCCCTGGTCCCACAGATACTGCCGGAACCCCAGCGTCGCGTCCCAGTCGACCGCGGGCCGCGTGTCCCAGGGGCTCCGCTCGCGCAGCGGGTCAGAGATCACATGCGCGGCGGCGAAGGCGGTGCGCGTGAAGGGCACCTGCGGTGCGCGCGGGACCAGTGGAACGCCCGATGGACGGTAGTGTTCCAGTGTTCCGGCAAAGGTCGGCAAGGTCAGCATGGGGCACCGTCAAAGGGTAGGTCGAAGACGAGGATACCGTCGAGCCCGCCCTGCGCATGGGCAACCAGCGCCGCTCCGACGCGCCTGTGGTCGGGGTGCGCCTGATAGGCCGCAAGGGCCGCCCAGCCGTCAAAGTCGACGGTGAAGCCGTGCATGTAACCCCTTTCGATCCCCTCGGGGCTTTCGCTGCGACCGGAATGAACGGCCAGCAAACCCGGAACCTTGCCCTGGATCGAGGCAAGATCGGCGAAGATCGCGTCAATGGCAGAGGCAGGCACCTCCTCGCGGAAACGGACCAGAACGATATGGCGGATCATGTCAGCCCCCAGTCGGCGCGGATCATGTCGGCGGCCTTCTCGGCGATCATGATCGTCGGCGCATTTGTGTTCGAGGAAACCACAGTCGGCATCACCGAGGCATCGGCCACGCGTAGTCCTGCGATCCCGTTGAAGCGCAGGCGCGTATCCACCACCGCGCTCTGGTCCGCCCCCATCCGGCAGGTGCCCGCGGGGTGGTGGTCGGTCTTTGCGTGGGCGCAGGCATAGGCGAAATAGTCGGCTTCGGTCCGAACTTCCGGCCCCGGCAACCGCTCGGCCTTGACGAAGGCTGCCAACGCCGGTTGCGCCATTATCTCTCGCGCAAGCTTCAGTCCCCGGATCGACATCTCGCGGTCATGCGGGTCCTCCCAGTAGTTCGGGTCGATCAGCGGCGCGGTTTTCGGGTCGGAGGAGGCAAGCCTCACCGTTCCGCGCGACCGAGGCCGCAGGTAGGCGGAGTTCAGTGTCACGCCACCATGCGCCATCCGCGCCACCCCGGCCTCGATCCCCGAGCCGAGGCCCAGATGAAGCTGGATGTCGGGCGACCGCGCGCCCTCCTCGGCGTACCAGAAGCCCCCTGTCTCGAAGAGGCTCGACGCCACCGGTCCACGCTTCGTGAGCAGATACTGCAGACCTGCGATTGCCGACCACAGGGGTGAGGCATATCGGTCGTAGGTATGCGGGCCGGTGCACTCGGCGATCACGAAGAGATCGACGTGATCCTGCAGGTTCGAGCCAACGCCCGGCTGATCGAACACTGGCGACACGCCAACCGTGCGCAGGTGATCGGCGGGACCGATGCCCGACAGCATGAGCAAGCGCGGCGAGCCGATGGCGCCCGACGACACGATCACCTCGGCTTGCGCACGCACCGTCTCGGTCCCGCCCCCCGGCAGGCCGAGCTCGACCCCAACCGCCCGGTCCTCCTCCACGATCACCCGCTGCACCTGCACGCCGGTCCGCACCGTGAGGTTCGGACGGCCAAGCGCGGGGCTCAGGTAGGCAACTGCGGTCGAGGAACGGCGGGCATTCTTCTGGGTGAGCTGATAATAGCCCACACCGTCCTGCACCTCGCCGGTCATGTCAGGATTGCGTGGGATTCCAAGCTGCGCAGCGGCCGCGAAATACGCTTCGCAGATCGGCAACGGCG
>CAZOHN010000040.1:0-21958 GCA_964579325.1 uncultured Rhodobacterales bacterium | reverse complement strand
CGAGGTAAGCGACGCGGCTGCCGCGAATGCACGCCGTGCTCTGTCGAGAGCGAGACAGACCGTGCTTCGGCCGTTCCGACCGGTCGCGGCAGGCCTTACGGCAGGTTACACGCCCGCACCTGGTCGCGCATCACAGCGTAGTCGGCCAGCATCTCGCCGATGGCCGAGCCATGCGGCAGCAGGGCCAGCTCATCGTCCGCCCGCGCCTGGAACTCCCAGCTGTAATCGACAGCGGATGGACATGTGCTGACGGCGCGCATGTCAGAACTCACCGTCGCGCAGCCGCCCAGCCGGATCGTCGCGAGAACGTGGACGGCGCGCCGCCGCCTCGAGCATCCGTCGTTGGGCGTCATGGGTTTTCTCCATGGTCTCGAGCCGTTCGGCGAGCCGTCCCGCTCGCTCGCCGGAGCGCCGGAGCGCGAGCAGGAGCAGCAGCACGGCGAGGACGATGGCGACGTAGCGCAGCGCCGCTCGCAACGACAGGCTGGCTGCGGTCCCGGTGAGGAGTGCGCCGATCACCGCCGCCCCCGTTTCCAGTCATCGAGGCGGGCATAGAGACGTTCCTTGCCGCACCAAAAGCTGTCTATTCCCGTGACCTGCTCGCGCAGACCCCGACAGTACGCTTCGACGCGTCCGCAGCCTGATCCGCAAGGGACCGATCACAAATTCCTGAGCGGTGTAACGATCGACCACGTACAAAGGTCGTCTCACGCAAGAAACCGATGAACAGGGAGACAAAGCGAATGACCGACCATCCCTCCTGCCAGGTCTCGCCGCTTGGCCTGTGCCGACAAGTTCTGCGGGCGTTCGCTGTTGCGCCCGTTGCGCTACTCCTCGCCGTTTCCGTCGCTCTCGCCCAGTCGGACCGGTTCGAGCGCGCCTGGCCCAATACGGATTTCTCGCGGGTGGCCGTCGACCTTGGCGAGGTCATCTCGGGCGGGCCCCCGCGCGACGGCATTCCGGCGATTCTCGATCCCAGCTTCATCCGTGCGTCCGAAGAGATACGCCTCGATGATCGCGAGCCGGTCATGACCTATGTGCCCGACAACGGCCCGGCCCGCGCCTATCCCATCCGCTACCTGATGTGGCATGAGATCGTGAACGACGTCGTGGACGGCCGTCCCATCGCTGTCACCTTCTGCCCGCTCTGCAACACTGGCATGGTGTTCGATGGCCGTCTCGACGGGCGCACGCTGACCTTCGGGGTGTCGGGACTGCTGCGTCACTCGGACATGATCATGTATGACCACCAGACCGAGAGCTGGTGGCAACAGGCGCTCGGAGAAGGGATCGCAGGTGAAATGACGGGGCGCAACCTGACGCAGCTTCCGGCCTGGATGGAAAGCTGGGCCGCATTCCGCGGCGAGCATCCCGACGGACTTGTCCTTGATGAGCCGAACTGGCGCCGCGCTTACGGCACGAACCCCTACCGCAACTACGACACGACGCGGCCCTTCCTTTATTCCGGCGAGGACCCGCCCCATGGCATCCCGCCGCTTGAACGGGTGGTCCGTGTCGGCGACCGGGCCTGGCCGCTGACGCGACTTCGCGAAGAGGGCCGCATCGCCGAGGCTGGCGTAACGCTCACCTGGGAAGAGGGTCAGGCCTCTGCGCTCGATGCGGGCGATCTCGGTCGTGGCCGCGAGGTGGGCAACGTGCGGGTCCGCGACGCTCAAGGCCGGGACGTGGTTCATGACATTCCCTTTGCATTCGCGTTTCACGCTTTCCATCCCGAGGGCCGATGGATGCTCGGGAACTGACGCCGCGTGCCGGGGTTCATTCGCCTTCTGACACCCGCCCTTACGGTCACACTGGCGCGCGCGGGCTTTGCCGCCGTTCTCCTGCCCTGGTTCGTGATCGGTGGTCTGACCAAAGTGGGAGGACTCTCGCTGTCGGTCGGCCCTCCAGCCGGGGTGTGGCCGCTGAGCCTTGGCGCCTACTACGCTTTTCTGCCTGAGCTGATGGCGAACGGCGACGAGCCGAACCTCGGGCAGCATGTCTTTGTCTGGTCGATGACCCTGTCCGAACTGATCCTGCCCGTTACGGTGGCGGCAGGGGTGTTCGGGCGCCTGTCGGGCGGCCTTTTGATCGCCTATATCTGGGTCGCCGCGGCGTCGGCAGGTGAATTGTTCGGGGCGGGACGCCTCTTCGATTCAAGCCCTTTCGACCCTGGACCAGACCGGGTCGTGCTCTGGACCCTCGCGCTCCTTCCGATCGCGTTTCACGGGGCGGGGCCTTTATCTTTCGATGCTCTGATTGCGCGGAGGCAAGGCACACGCCCTTAGACCCTGCAACCTGCGCGTCGAACTGAACGGGAACGTGCTTCGAGGTCACTTCATTGTTCATCGACATCCAAGGTTCGCTGGCGAACCCTGAACGCAAATCACATCATGAAGGGAGAATAGCTCGATGAAGAACATTTTGGCAGCGGCCGCATTCGCATGCCTTGCAGCGCCGGCCATCGCCCAGTCCAACGATATTGTAAGGGTGCCTGCGTCAGGGAGCGTGGAAGCCACGGCTGACCGCCTGGAAGTCGCGATCGGCAATGCCGGTGCGACCGTGGCGGCAAGGGTCGATCATGGCGCCGCCGCGGCAGCCGCGGATCAGGAACTGGACGACGCCCAGCTCCTGATCTTCGGCAACCCGCAGATAGGTACCCCGGCAATGCAGGACGACCCGCTTGCCGGCCTGTTCCTGCCGCTCCGGGTTCTGGTCTACGAAGACGGCGAAGGTCAGGTCTGGCTTGCCTACGAGGATCCCGCGGTCATGCTCGGCAGACTCGAGGGTGTGGGAGACGACGCGCCGTATCTTGAACGGATGCGGGGCGCCCTGCGCAATCTGACGTCGGCGGCCGCGTCTGAATAGGATCAAAGCCGGGTATCGTTAACGGCTCTGATCCTTTTGCAGAACGCGACGCTGATGGTCGTCAAGCCACCTTGTAAGGGGCGAACACGTCATCGACCGGGGTTCCGGCGAGGTGATTGACGTAGTTCGAAAAGGTCTTGCAGGCGATGGCCAGCACGACACCCAGGACCTGCTTTTCGCCGTATCCAGCGGCCAGGAAGGCATCGACAGCGTCCTTGCCCGGATTGCCGCGCGACACGACCATCGCTTCGGTGAACTTGGCCACGGCGTCGAGCTTTGCGTCGGGCAGGTCGCTCCCATTCCGAAGCGCGGCAAGGCTGTCGGCGGGCACGCCGGATTTCTTGTCTGCGATCATCGAATGGGCCGCCGTGCAATAGGTGCAGCCGTTTACGCGGCTGATGGTGAGAAACACCGTTTCCTGCTCGGCCGGGGTAAACCCCGTCGTCTCGCGGAATGCCTCGTAGGTGCTGAGGTATCCGTCAAGCACGCCCGGCAGGTTCGCCATGTATATATACATGTTGGGCAGAAATCCCAGCCGGGCCTTCGCGCCGGACAGCAACTCTTTCGCTTCTCCGTCAGCCACTTCGAGGGTAGTCGGGGACATCTCGAGCAAGGGTTCACGGGTCATTTGTCTCTCCCATATTTACAGAATGATTGTTCTGTATATTGCGGTAGAGCTGGCCACCAGCTATTTTCGGAATGGACGGTTCAAATATGGGTGAGATCATGGAAGCCCACTCTGATGCGCCGCGACCACGCGGACGGCCAAGGGTCGTGAAGCCCGAGCAGGCCCTCGACGCCGCCATGCGCGTCTTCTGGGCAGAAGGCTACGACGCGGCCTCCGTGGATCGGCTCTGTCGCGAAACAGGTATGCCGCGCGCTAGCCTCTATCAGGACTTCGGAGGCAAGGAGGGCCTGTTCCTTGCCGCAATTGCCCACTACGTCGAGACCCGGATCGGGCCCGTCGCCGATGCTCTTGGTCCCAATGGCACACTCGAAGCCGATCTGTCGGCATTCTTCGGCGAGGTGGTTGCGCTTGCGACGCGGGACGCGGCGACGCCCGGGTGTCTGATTTCCTGCGTCCTGGCCGAAGTCGCGGGTGCGAACGAGACCTTCCGCGAGGAACTCGACCGGCGCTTCGGTGCGCTCGAAGACAGAATTGCGCGGCGGCTCGACCACGGGACCGACGACAAGACGTCCGACGAGACGCGTGCCCTCGCCGGCATGCTGGCTGCGGTCGCCCGGGGCATCATGCTCAGGGCGCGGTCGGGGACAAAGGCGCCGGACCTGCTTGCCATTGCTGGTGTTGCCGTCCGCAGCGCTGTCCGGGGCCTTGCCTAGCTTTCGACCGGTCCCTTCGAGATCGACTTCCACAGATGCGTGTAGCGATACTTTCGCCGCATCTCGTCGGTCATGTCCATGACGCGCACATGTCGCTTGATGCCCGCCCCTTCGAGAATGCGGTTCATGAAGTTGTAAAGCGCCGTCACCGAGATCACGTCGAACAGGCCTTCTTCACTGAACCCGGCGTCATAGACCGCCTGCGCATCGGCTTGCCCCGTCCCGGCTGGATCGACAGTCAGGCGACGGACGAAGGCCAGGACGGGCTTCATGCGCGCCGGCAATTCCGGATGGTCGAGGTCGACCCGGACGTCGCCGAACAAGTCGGCCGGGATCCCCCACGCCTTTGCGTGGTCGCGATGTGCCGAAAAACAGTAGTGACAGTCGTTCAGGGACGACACATAGGCCGCGATCAGTTCGCGTTCGCCCACGGTCAGCTCGCTGTCGTTCCGCAGGATCGCGTCGTGGTATTCCAGCAGCGGCAGGATCCCACGCTCCGGGAACTTCCGAAAGAGCCCCAAGAGCTCAAGGTTCGGGATGGATGGGAAATGCGACATGTGTCCTCCTCGGGGTGTGTATGGAGTTCGACCGGAAGTTCCGCTCAGGCGCAGCGATAACCCGACGACTGGCGGACGGGTGTGCTCACAGCCCTTTGATTACTCGCCATCATTATTTTAGACAACTCGTTCTGTATTTCCGCTACGTCTCGACCATACGCGTAGTCACCTCTTGGTGGCACCGCGCACCCGGAGGACGTTGCCGTGAAAAAGATGATCATTCTGCTCGTATTCGTTGCCTTGACGATCACCTCCTTCCTTGTCCTGCGAGAGCAACAGATCGATCTCGACACGGTGCGCACTTATGTTGCCGCCTTGGCAGAGTGGCGGGCCTCGAACGAGGCTCTCGTCGCCGTCGGCTTTTTCGGCGCCTACGTTCTTGTCACGGCGCTATCGCTGCCAGTTGCGACCTGGATGACCCTCGCCGCCGGGGCCCTGTTCGGCTTCTGGCAGGGTGTGCTTGTCGTATCCTTCGCCTCAACCGTTGGCGCGACGCTTGCCTTTCTTGCGGCGCGATATCTCCTGCGGGACTGGGTACATCGGCGGCTTGGAGCGAGGGCGAAGACCCTCGATGAAGGACTGGCACGGGACGGCGCATTCTACCTGTTCACCTTGCGTCTGATCCCGATCGTTCCGTTCTTCGCGGTCAACCTTCTCATGGGCCTTACCCCGATCAGGACGCTAACCTTCTACCTCGTGAGCCAAGCGGGGATGCTTGCCGGGACCGCCGTCTATGTGAATGCCGGCACGCAACTGGCCCAGATCGAGGATCTGTCCGGCATCGTTTCCCCGAGGCTCCTTCTCTCCTTTGCCCTTCTCGGCCTCTTTCCGTGGTTCGCGCGGATGATCGTGGGTTTCTTCAGTCGCCGGGTTCGACATGGCGACGTGGAGGCGGAGGAACGCGCATGATCGACGCCGCACTCCAGCCCCTGCAGTCGAAGCTCTTGCAACTTCCAGCCCGCCGACTTGCCGCCGTCGGCGTGACTGCCGATCAGATAACTGTCGCGGGCTTCATGGTCGGTGTTCTCAGCCTGCCTGCGCTCGCATTCGGTCTTTACGGGCTCGCTCTGGTGTTCATCGGACTCAACCGCATCATGGACGGGCTCGATGGTGCGGTTGCAAGGCTCGCCGGGCCAACAGATCGCGGAGCGTTTCTCGACATCGCGCTCGATTTTGTCTTCTACGCTCTCGTGCCGGTCGGTTTCGCGCTGTCCGATCCTCAGCAGAACGCACTACCCGCAGCGATCCTTATCGCGGCTTTCGTGGGCACCGGATCGTCTTTTCTGGCGTTTGCCGCCGTAGCCTCGAAGCGCGGCCTGTCCACCGACGCCTATCCATCAAAAGGCATCTACTACCTGGGCGGATTGACGGAAGGCACTGAGACGATCGCCCTGTTTGCGGCGATGTGCCTGATGCCTCACGTTTTCCCGATCCTGGCCTACGGTTTTGCGGCGGCATGCGCGGTGACGACGGCTACGCGCTGGTATCAGGGATGGGTCATGCTCGGCGGCGAAAAATATTCACAGGACCGTGTAACGCAGGAGCCGGCCAAGGGTCTTTTTGTCGAATCACCCGCTGAATGAGGACCCTTGATGCAATTTCGACTGATTCTGTCCGTTCTGGCAGCCCTTGTTACGACGCCAGCGGCTGCCGACTGGCAAGAAACGCTCGACACAGCCCACGGCCAGACCGTCTACTGGAATGCTTGGGGCGGTGACGATCGAACCAACGCTTTCATCGCTTGGGTCGGAGAACAGACCGAACACCTCTATGATGTCAGGGTCGAGCATGTGCGCCTCAGCGATACGGCAGAGGCCGTGACGCGGGTGATCTCGGAGCGGGCGGCGGGCCAGGACACCGGTGGCTCGGTAGATCTCATCTGGATCAACGGCCCGAACTTCCTTGCGATGAAGGAGCAGGGCCTGCTGTTCGGCCCCTTCGTCGCCGATCTGCCGAACGCGCAATACCTCGATCTCACGCCCGGGGCCGCGGCCGCGCTCGACTTCACGGTGCCGGTCGAGGGCATGGAAAGCCCGTGGCGGCTTGCACGTTTCGTGTTCAATTATGACAGCGTGCGGGTCGATGCGCCGCCGCGCAGCATGGCGGAGTTCGTCGACTGGGCGGCGGCGAACCCGGGCCGGATGACCCATCCCGATCCGTCGAACTTCATGGGTGCGACGTTTCTCAAGGAGGCGCTGATCGAACTGGCGCCCGACCCGGCGGCGCTGTTGGCCCCTGTGACCGAGGAAGCCTTCACCGCGCAGACCGCACCGCTCTGGGATTGGTACGACGCGCTGCGCCCGAACCTCTGGCGCGGAGGCGAGACCTTCCCCGAGAACCAGAGCATACAGCAGCAGCTTCTGAACGATGGCGAGGTGGACATCTCCATGTCCTTCGACCCGGCATCGACGGCCGCGGCCATCGCGCAGGGTCTGCTGCCCGAGACGGCGCGTGTCTTCGTTCCCGAAGGCGGGACCATCGGCAACGTGAGCTTCGTCGCGATCCCCTACAACGCGGCCAACGCCGAGGGCGCGCAGGTTGTCGCGAACTTCCTGCTCGACCCGGCCGTGCAGGCGCGGATGCAGAACATCGAGGTGCTAGGCTCGTTTTCGGTGCTCGACCCCGCCAGGCTTGACGACGCAGCGCGTGCGGCTTTCGATGCGCTGCCAACCGCGCCGGCCCTGCCGACCCTCGAAGCGCTCGGCCCGACGCTGCCGGAGCCGCATGCCAGCTGGATGACCCGCCTGACCGAGGAATGGGCGCGGCGCTACACCCGGTGAGCACAGCCAGCGCAGACGGACACATTCTGAGGGCCGCCGTGCTTGTGACGGTGGTCCTTGGTCTTGTGCTGCCGATCGGAGCGGGCATGTGGCAAACGGCCCGGGCAGGGGCCGGTCTTATGCCCGCCATCGGGGCAAGCGACCTTTCGCTCGCCCCCCTTCGCGACCTTCTCGCGCTGCCGGGGTTCACAACGGCGCTGCGCATCACCCTTGTGACAGGCCTGGGCGCCACGGCGCTGTCGATCCTGCTCGCTGTAGGTGTCTGCGCTGCGGTGCATGACCGGATGACACCGCGCGCCGGCGGGCGCATGCTCACCCCTTTCCTTGCCGCACCGCATGCAGCGCTGGCGATCGGGCTGGCTTTTCTGCTGGCGCCATCGGGATGGATCGCGCGGGCGCTCGCCCCTTTGGCGGGCTGGGACCGACCGCCCATGCTGGCTACGGTGAATGACCCGGGCGGCGTTGCGTTGATCCTCGGCCTGATGGTCAAGGAGGTGCCGTTCCTCCTGCTTGTGATCCTGTCGGCCCTCAGCCAGATTCCGGTGCGCCAGCACCTCGCGGCGGGCCGGTCGCTTGGCTACGGGCGAGGGATCGTCTGGATCAAGGTGATCATGCCGCAGGTCTGGCCGCTCATCCGCCTGCCGGTGATGGTGGTGATGGCCTATTCGCTGTCGGTGGTGGACATGGCGCTGATCCTGGGACCGTCAAATCCGCCGACCCTCGCCGTGCTTCTTCTCAGGTTGTTCACCGCGCCCGACATCGGCTTGATACTGCCGGCCTCGGCGGGCGCCCTTCTCCAGGCACTGCTCGTCGCCGCAGCTTTCGCGCTCTTGTGGTTTCTGGAATGGGCGGGGCGCAGGATCGGGCGCTGGTGGGTGCGTCGCGGCGGCCGGGGTCTCTCGGCCGAACCGGGACTTTGGATCGCGACGGCGCTGTCGGCCCTGCTGTTCATCGCGGGGGCGCTGGCTATGCTGTCGCTTATCGTATGGTCGCTTACCTGGCGCTGGACATGGCCTGCACTTCTGCCAGAATCATGGTCGCTTCGGGCCTGGATGACCCCGGGCAGCGGCTGGGCGGCGGCGCTCGGTAACACGGTTCTCCTCGCCGCTGCGGCCACAGCCCTGTCGCTCGCATTGGCCGTCGCCTGGCTTGAGGGCGAGGATCGCGCGAGACGCGGCCGAGCAGCCTGGGCCGAGGCGCTGATCTACCTGCCGCTTCTGGTGCCGCAGATCGGGTTCCTGTTCGGGCTGAGCGTCCTGTTCCTACGCCTCGGCGTGTCGGGCGGCTACTTCGCGGTGATCTGGGCGCAGGCGCTCTTCGTGTTTCCCTATGTGCTGATCGCATTATCGGATCCGTGGCGCGCGCTCGATCCGCGTCTCGGGCGTGCAGCGGCGTCGCTGGGTGCAGGCCCCTGGCGGCGGCTCTTTTCCGTCAAGCTGCCGGTGCTTCTGACGCCGATCATGACAGCCGCGGCCATCGGCGTGGCGGTGTCGGTTGCGCAATACCTGCCGACGCTCTTCATGGGCGCGGGCCGTATCTCCACGCTGACAACCGAAGCGGTGACGCTGTCCTCGTCCTCGGACCGACGCGTCACCGGCGTTTACGCCACTTTGCAGGCGGCACTGCCCTTTGCCGCCTATGCCGCGGCTTTCGCGATCCCGGCACTGCTGCATCGCAACCGGCGTGAGCTGCAACCGGGGGGCATGCCATGACGTTGGACTTGAGCTGCGTCACGGTCGCGCCAAGGGGGGCGGTGGCACTCTTTCCGCCGGTCACGCTGACAGCATACCCGGGTGAGGTCGTCACGGTGATGGGGCCGTCGGGCATTGGAAAGTCCACCCTACTCGATGCGGTCGCCGGGCACCTGCCGCATGGCTTCTCCCTGTCCGGGAACATCACGCTCGACGGCGTCGATCTGACACGGCTGGCGCCCGAGGCGCGGCATGTCGGACTGATGTTCCAGGATGCCGTGCTGTTTCCGCACCTGTCGGTCGGCGACAACCTGGCCTTCGGGCTGAACCGCGCCGTCCGGGGGCGCGGTGCGCGCCGGGCGGCAGTCGAAGAGGCATTGAAGCGCGCGGGGCTCGGGGGCCTTTACGACCGCGACCCAGCGACGCTTTCGGGCGGGCAACGTTCGCGTGCGGCGCTGATGCGCACGCTGCTGGCGGAGCCGCGCGCGCTCCTGCTCGACGAACCCTTCTCGAAGCTCGACGCGGCGTTGCGAGACGACCTGCGCGTGTTCATCTTCGCACACGTCCGAAGCAGGGGCATCCCGGCCCTACTGGTGACCCACGACCCTGCCGATGCCGAGGCCGCGGGCGGCCCGGTTATCGCGCTGGAGGAAGGCACAATGACAATCTCGACCACGCGCTGCCGTCCTCAGGCAGTGCAAGGCCTCAAAAAAGACGGAGGAGTCCCCCCATGACCTTGAACGAAACCCAGTCCAAGCTGTGCGACAGCAATCCGCACGACTTCTCGGACCTGTCGGCGATCATCTTCAACACCTCCCTGAAGAAGTCCGCCGAAGCGTCGCACACGAGAGCGCTGCTCTCCGTTGCCGGGGACATCATGGCGCGCAACGGCGTCGCCGTTGAGCACATCCACGCCGCCTCGCATCAGATCGCATACGGGGTTTATCCGGACATGACCGAACATGGATGGGACCGGGATGACTGGCCCGCCTTGTGGGAAAAAGTCAGAGCCGCCGACATCCTCATCGTCGGGACGCCGATCTGGCTTGGCGAGGAAAGTTCCCTCTGCCGCGTCCTGATCGAACGGCTCTATGGCATGTCGGGTATGCTGAACGACAAGGGCCAGAGCATCTTCTACGGCAAGACCGGAGGCGCGGTGGTGACCGGCAACGAAGACGGCATCAAGCATTGCGCAATGACGATCCTCTATGCGCTCGGCCATCTCGGATATGTGATACCGCCGCAGGCCGATTGCGGATGGATTGGTGAAGCGGGGCCCGGCCCGTCCTACGGCGACGATGTCGATGGCAAGCCTGCGGGCTTCGACAACGATTTCACCCAGCGTAACACGACAATCATGTCCTGGAACCTGATGCACATGGCTCGGATGCTGAAGGATGCGGGCGGGCTGCCCAATCACGGCAATGACCGCAACGCCTGGAAGGCGGGCTGTCGGTTCGACTACGAAAACCCAGACTATCGGAGCTGAGCATGATCATGCGGCGGCACTTGCTCTCGGACATCCTGATCGCCGTAACTGCTGCGGCGTTACTTCTCGTGGCATCGGTGGCTGGTCTGCCCGAGGCACTGGGAGCGCATCCGTTCTGGGCAACGCAAACGGGGGCCATTGGCGGGACCGTCGGCGCGGCGCTCTGGTTCGGTCTCAACCGGGCCGGAGTATCGACAACAAGACAGGTGATGCTTGCCGCGCTGGCGCTTCTGGCGTCAGCGGCGGCTGCCCATTTCGGAAAGCAGGTCTTCGTCGCCTCCTTCGCCGAGAACGCCTTCGCTGGACGTTTCTGGTACTTTGGCTGGTTCGGCATCACGGGTTCCGCCGCTTTCTTCCTCAGCGCCATTTCTCGCATCCTGCTCCGGAGGTGAGGCCCAGGTCAAACTGCGATGATCGAACCCGCCCGCGATATGCGGCTTCACGATCTCGAAGTACGGTGACAGGTCGAAATCCCGCGGGGCAAAAAGCGAGTGGTGCCGGATATGCAGGATCTCGGCCCGCGCCTGTCGCGAACCCTTGCGGGTCTTCACCTTGGTCACGTCAGGCAGGATGGGATAGCGCACGGACTGGAAAGCCCGCGCGATCAGCGATGAACAGATCGCCCGTGTGGGATCGCCCGACCCGAAGGCAATCATCCGTCGCCGCCAGCGCACCGGGACGGGCGGTGTCGGAACGAAATACCGCAGAAGATCGAAGATGTTTCGAAGATCGTATTTCAACCCGATCCGCCGGATCATGAAGGCCGTGACCTCGGCCCGCTCTTCCTCGGTCAGTCCCACCGGGCGGCAGATGCGCGTGTTGTAGCTGGCATACTTGGACAGAGGGACGGAGACGCAGCCCTCTCCGAGATTGACCTCGACCAGGTGATGTCGCTCGGACCCGTCGGCGGGATCAGGAAGGTGGCTGCCCACATACATGGCCGCGTGCGACCACGTGGATTGCGTCAGATACTTGATCGCGGTGGAAATGCGCTCGCCGCCTTCGACAAGGAGGACGTCGCCGGGTCGCAGGATCCGGCAGAGTGTTGAAAAATCTGAGGGCGTGTAGGGCTTGTAGCCCGAACAGGGGCGGTTCAGCTTCGACGCGAGCCTGTGTCCGATGCGGTCCAGCATCCCGTCTAGCCAATTGGTACTCTGCCGCGCCATTGTCTTGCGTCTTCCATTTGTCTCTGTGAACGGGACTCGTGACACGGCACCGCGTTACAGCCCGGTTCGGCAGATATCTCTTTCGCAGCGGATCGTCGGTATGCGCGCACCCAAGGCCCGCATGACGGACAGTGCCATCCAGATGCCGAGAATAATGCCGAACCACGATGGCAGGGCATAGGGCGACAGCGACGGGATGCCGAACAGGATCAATCCGTCATTGCCACCGGGGATCATCGCCGCGCCAGCGCCCATCAGACTGCCGGCCCCGAGCCGCCGCAGGCCCGAGCGCAGGCGCACGGGACGCAGGCGAAAGCTGCCGCGCAGCATTGCGGAAGCCACCATGGCGAGCATCGCTGCGCCGGACACGACCCAAAGTGTCACGGGATGCGCGCAAGGAGCGATTTCAGCGGCACCGGACGTGCAGATCGCGGTCGAAGTGAAGGACCAGGGACGCTCCATGAGGACCAGGCCGGTATTCGCAAGCGCCACCAGAAAAACGCCGAGCGACAGGGGCCAAGCCCCCTTTGCCAGAACTCCACTGCCCCGGCGCAGGAACACACGGACAAGACGCCCACCTTCCCAGACGATCCAGGCCAGTCCGGGCAAGAGCAGCCAGAAGGGGAGCGTCGTCGCGGACGCAGTCACATGGGGGATCGACACAAGACCCTTGGCGGCACTCAACCCCAGCCCCCATCCGACAAGGGTCAGCAGCATGACGCCATGGCCCTCGGCGAGCCGCGCAAGTGTGGAAAAGCTGCAGGCTCCGTTCAGACCGGCGCCGACGCCGAATAGGATCCCGCCCAGTGCACCGGTCAAGAGTAGCGGCCGGGCCGAAAGGCTCGCCTCGGCTCCCGCAAGGCCCGCAACCGACAGCAGACCCATCGTCCAAAGCGAAGCCTTCAGAAAGGACCACAGGACATGGGCTTGTCCCGTGGTCATGATCTCCGCCACCGCCTTCACGGTGCAGAGACCGGCCCTGTGCGCCGAGGCTCCGAGCAGCACGCCCATAAGGGCAGGCAGGGCGAGGTCGGGGAACATCGGAGCCTCGGCGCGGGCTGGATCACCTGTGCCTGGGGGTCAGTTTGCGATCAGGTGATCCGAGGTGAAGACCATGTCATCGGCTGCACCCTGGTGGCAGGCGATGCATCCTTCATCCATTCCCTTGGCGACGCGGCCGGCTAGGGCCATGCCCATCGGGTTCTCCGCGATCGAGCCATCGGGGTTGTAGCGCGCCCAGAACCAGTCGAGGTTTTCGGGGTCGTAGCCGTCCTCGCGGCGGAACATCACGGTGTAGGCGCCGAGATGCCCGTCGGGGTTCGCCAGCACTTCGTCGACCGAGACGCCCTCGGGGCCGAAGTTGCGTTTGACGATCAGGTCCCCGGTGTGGTCGCCGATCGTACCGACAGCATAGAAGGTTTCGAGCATCAGCCCGTGCGGTTCGAGGCCTTCATAGGGAAACGCCCGGATCATGTTCGGGCCAGCCAGGCGTTCGACCTCCATCAGCTCCCAAAGCAACTCGGCATAGGCGATGTCTTCTTCGGTCCCGAAGGCCATATCGCCATCCTGCGCGAGGGTCGGCCCGGTTGCGATGGTGAGGCTTGCGACGGCAACGGAAATGATCGTTTTCATGAGGAGTCCTCCCTTTGTTGACGAGGTGTGGACTCGGCCGGACGCAGGACGTTACAGCCCGGGCGATCACATGGACGTGACCCTCACGGCGGCATCACCTCTGCGAGATATCGCTGCTTTTCAGTTTACCGACAGGCACGCGGAGAGAAAGCTGATCTCGGAGGATCTTGAAATGAAGGGCATATGTCTGTCGCTGATCGGCCTCGCTCCCGCAATTCTGCCGGCGGGCGGTGCCAGTGCTGCTTGCGTGGAAAACGGCACGGACGAACCTCTCTACTTCACCGTAGAATCCCGGGTCGACGAGTCGCGGATCGGGGCGATGCTTGAGCCGGGATCGGAACTCTGTCTGCCGGAAGCGACGTCGGCCGTTTTTACAGCCTTCGCCTCAGAGACCAGCGTCGAAGGATGTCCGCGACTGTCCGGATCGAACGGGCGCGATCGGCTGGTGCATTTCCTGCCGACCGACAGTTGCCGCTGGGCCTCGCATGGGGAGTGATACAGGGCCCCTGTCACTGCGAGCACGTTGCGGGGCCGTCTGCCGGATCGCCCTGAGGCTTTGCGCCGTTCTTCTTATCGCCTATGGCATCCATCTTCTGATGGACTGGGTCACGGGTCTGGCGCTTTTCGAGGATGACCGCCTCCGCATCGGAATGCTCGTTGCCTTCCTCCTGGCCTATGCACTTCTGATCGCGGTTCCTTTCGTTCCGGGCGTCGAGATCGGCCTGTCGCTCATGGTCATGGAGGGGCCATGGATCGCTCCGCTCATCTACATGTCCACCGTCGCCGGCCTTTCGATCGCCTATGGCGTTGGTGAATGGATTCCCTATCCGAGGTTGCACCGAATCTTCGAAGACCTGCGCCTGATGAAGGCTTGCCGGCTGCTGGAAGCCGTCGAACCACTGTCGCGCGTCGAGCGACTGGAGGCGCTTCGGTCCCAGGCGCCGACGTGGTTGCGTCCAGTCGCGACACGCTACCGCTACATCCTGCTCGCAATCCTTGTGAACGTTCCGGGCAACGCCGTCTTGGGGGGAGGCGGTGGGCTCCTGTTCACGGCGGGACTCAGCCGGTTGTTCCTTCCGGCGCAGACCGTCGTGACAATTCTCGTCGCGGTCGCCCCTGTCCCGCTTGCGGTCTGGTTATTCGACATCGACCTGCGCGCATTCCTCGACAGATGAACGCGGGTCATGCGATCCGGAGAATATCTTCTCCCCGAAAGTGCGGTGGCTCTATAGGACATGCCATGGTGGCATAGAGCGCCGGTGGCACCGAGATATCGGCGAGGTAGAGATCGCCGACCGCCCATCGCACCGCAGCATCGGTCAGGCCGCGTTTCGGAAGTGCAAGGGTTACTGTCGCCGTGGCTGATATCGCAGGCGAGGCGATCCGGCCTGTCGCAGCGTCGAAACCGGATGGCACATCCAGGGCGAGGATGGGCATACCGGACCCGTTCGCCCAGACGATGAGATCGGCGAGGCGTCCCATGGGCGCACCGGACAGCGAGTAGCCCAGCATCCCGTCGAGGATCAGGTCACCACCGTCACCCGGGGTGTCCAGGACGGGTACGCCCATGGTCTTAAGGCTTGCGAGTTGGCCAGCGGGGACCGGCGCAAGTGCTTTTGCGGGCCGCGTGAGAACCACGTCGACCCTCGCACCCCAGGCCGTCAATCGTCTCGCCGCAACCAGAGCGCCACCACCGTTTCCGCCGCTTCCCGAAAGAACGGTGACCCGTGGCGCCTCGGCCTGTGCAAGCCAACGACGCCATGCGACGATCGCCAGCGCCCGACCGGCATTTTCCATCATCTTCTCGAGGGCGATGCCATGGGTCGCGATCATGCGCCGATCGACCTCGACCATGCCGGCCCTGTCGATCTCGGGCCAGCCATGGCCCCACGGAAACTGCCAATCGTCACGGTCCATGGGCTACCCCTGATGCTCCGGCCCGATGCCCTGAAACATCGCGCGCAGATCGACCGTGCCGCGCGCGCCGATATCGTCGAAATGCCGATCCATCCAGGCTCGCGCCGTCTCGCGACCGAGATCGTGCAGGTGGGTCAGAAACGCCCATTCGGCATTCATCTTGGAGGACGCCCCGAGCGGAGCGAGCACCGCCTGGTTCTCGATGATGTGGATGTGCGCGCGCCTGTAATGTTGCTCGTCAAGCTTGCCCTCGTCGATGAGCCGGCCCACGAAATCGATGGCGCGCAGCTCCTTGAGCAGGCTCGAGTTGAAGCTGATCTCGTTCAGCCGGTTCTGTATGTCGTGAGCCGACCGCGGGACGCCGCGCCGTTCGACCGGGTTGATCTGGACCACGATCGTGTCGGCGCTGTCGCTTTCCGTGTGGAAGGGAAAAAGCGCCGGATTGCCCATGTAGCCGCCGTCCCAGTACGGCACGCCATCGATCACCACCGCGCGGAACAGATGCGGCAGGCAAGCCGAGGCCATCACCATGTCGACCGTCAGACGGTGGCTGTCGAAGACCTTCACGCGGCCGGTCTCGACATTCGTTGCCGATATGAACAGCCGGATGCCATCACAACTGCGCACGCATTCGAAGTCGATGCAGTCCTCGACGATCTCACGCAGCGGGTTCATGTCGGTTGGATTGAACTGGTAGGGTGAAAACAGACGCGTCATCAGGTCCATCGCCTGATACCCCCAGGACCGTTCAAGACTCCAGGTCCCCATCATCACGTCCAGCAGATCGCGCCGGATCGGCGAGTGCCGCGCCGCATCGCTGATCGACCGCCACAGGTGATGCAGCTTCTCGCGCGCACCGTCCGGTCCGCCGACGGTAAAGCCGTCTGCGAGGGCGACGGCGTTCATCGCCCCCGCCGAGGTGCCGGAGATCGCCGCGATCTCGATCCGCCCATCCTCGAGCAGGGCGTCCAGGACGCCCCAGGTGAAGGCCCCGTGCGCCCCGCCGCCTTGCAGCGCGAGATTGATGCGCTTTCGGGTCCTCTTGGCTTGGCGAGCAGGATGGTCAATGGGTTCGGGCATGTCGCGAGATCCAATCCGGTGTGGCGCAGCGGGGCGTATCGCCCCGCTGCAGGGCCATCGTCAGCCATGCGCCGGCTTGGGCGCCGTGAGTGACTGGTAGACAAGACCGAGGACCGCCCCGAAGATCACATGCAGAACAAGTGTCATGAGCGGTGCCATGATGCCCATGGCCACCCCGAACAGTCCCGCCCCTGCCATTGGCATCACCATGACCATCATTCCGAGCCAAGCCGCTACGCCGAAGATGACGCCCTTGGCCATAGCGGAACCGCCGGGGATCAAGCCGTAGAGGACAGCAAACCCGATCCCCCAGGCAAGCGTGCCGATCATGAAATGCCCGATCCAGCCCATCACGGCCGGTGCGCCCATCATCGCACTCAGCATCGAGATGACATCGAGTTCTGGCATGATGCCCATCATGGCCTTGGCCGCCATCATCGCAGAGAGCACGACAGTGGCAGCAAACCCGGCAACAGCGCCGGCAACGATCTTGTTCATGGTCTTTCCCTTCGATTGCGCCGAAGCTCAGCGGCGCGGTTGCTCCTTGCGAAGCATCGAAAGGATCTCGGCATAGCGCGCGTCGTCTGCCTCGTGCGGAAGCGGCTCATCCAGATCTGCGACTTCGGCGGTCAACTGATCCGTCAGCCGCATCTGCTCGATGAACCGGCCGCAGCCCTTGCACATCGCAAGATGCAGGCGGATCTGGAGAGCGTCCCAGGTGGACAGTTCCCCGTCGATCAGGGCGCTGGAACGGTCGGCGACGTCCTTGCAGCTCAGCATGTCTGTTAGGTCCTTTCGAAAACCTCACGGAAGAAAGACCTCCGCGACAGGTATTCGTTACGTTTCGGGTTACAAGTTAACGTGATCGCCCGAAAATGTCCCGCCCGGAACCCTCATGCCAGTTCCGCCAGTTTGGCCCGCAGGGACAGCCGGGCGCGATGCAGAAGGACCCGCATGTTGCCGTCGCTGATCCCCAGAATGGAACAAACCTCCTCTGCATCAAGACCTCGCTGAACCCTCAGCACGATCACGGCGCGCTGCGCTGGCGGCAAGCCATCGATGGCAGCGATCAGTTGCTCGGCGAGGCGTCGGCCTGCCACGATCCGCTCGGGCGTGATCTCATCCCAGAGCTCCGGCATCTCCTTCCACCGGCCGTGCCCGTCGAAGGCAGCCGTCAGACCGTTGTCTTCGCCGCCCTCCTCGAACGAAACCGCGCGCCCGTCGCGCTTGGCCCGGGTCCGGGCCTTGTTGATCAGGATCGTGAATATCCAGCCGGCCAGCGAAGACCGCCCCTCGAACCCAGCGATGTTGTTCAGGACCGCGATCCAGGTGTCTTGGGCAACCTCTTCGGCGGTTGCGCGACTGTCCACGATGCCGGTCGCAACACGGATCATCGATGAGGTATGTCGCATGTAGAGCGCGCGAAATACCGCGTCGTCCCCCGCTCTCAGACGGTCGATGCAGTCCTCTTCATCCAGCAGCTTTCCGTCCATTGCGTGTTCCATCAGCCTGCCACCATTTGCAGGCCGGGGGGCCGGTGCGTCTATCAGTCAGTGCCGAACGCTCCAAATCGTGACTTCGCGTGAATTGCTCAAAGTCCCGTCGCACCTGACATTGCTGAAGCCGGCCGCCGCCTGAAACGGACGGAGTCGGGGCCCTGGAGTTCCGCGGCGGCTGGCACGAAGTCTCCATCAGCTTCAAGCGCGCGTCGATGTGCGGAAAGTATCTCGCATGATCTGAGGAAGGCTGAGCCTTTTGCTCGACACGCCACGAAATCTTTCGATCAGAACATGAAAACGCGATGCACGCGTAGCCAAATAACCTATTGAATTATGATTAAAATATCCACCATCCTTCACCAGACTGGTGTTCACTCCGTCCGGGTTAACCACCTCTGTACTACTGGGAACCGGAGCGTGGATCATGGTCCTTGTTTCGCCGCCTCGCGTTTCGGAAGCGACCGCCTTGCCTTGGCAAATCCGCGATCCGTCGCGATGAACCGCTCAAGCATGGGAACCACCAGCTTTGCCGGCTCGATCGACCCCTGTCCTCCTTCCCGGCCGAGAATTTCGCCATAGGCGATCAGGTCGCGATGCAGTTCTGCGGGCAGCTCTACGGTGAGTTTCACCGGCTTGGTATCCGGGATTGGACCGAGCTTCAGCTTGGTCATATCAGCCTCCGGGTGGCGCGAAAACGAGATCACGCGTGACGATCACACGGACGGGTAAGCCCGGCCGAATGGTGAGGGTCGGTGCGACCTCCAACTGGCGCTGGACGATGCGCTGCCCGGCCTCGTTGATCGTATCCAGGGCCCCGTCACGGAGGGCACGGGCGAGGCGGTCTTCCTCGTCGAGGGAGAGTTCCGCGCCGACGGCCAGCAAGGTCGAAAGCCCTGCGGCGCGCAGGATGCTGGCCCAGTGATTGTCGACGCGGTCCTCGAGACCGGCAAAGCCCGCGGCATCCACACCGGGCTGGCGTTCGAGCACGAGGGATCGACCATCGGGGAAGATCAGCCGCGTCCAGACCAGGAGCACGCGACGCTGGCCGACGGTCACGCTGTCGTCGTAGGCGCCGATCAGGCGGGTGCCCTGCGGGATCAGAAGCAGGCTGCCGGTTGGGCTGTCATAAACGTTCTGGGTGACCTGCGCGGTGATCTGGCCCGGCAGGTCGGAGCGAATGCCCGTGATCAGCGCGGCCGGGATAACGGAGCCGGCCTGCAGAAGGTAAGGAGACGCTGGCGGCTGCAGGCGGTCGGGCGCGACCGTTTGGCGGTCAGTTGGTGCCGTCAGAAAGGCCTGGCGTGGATCGGTTTCCGGAGTGGCGGAAAAACCATCCCCCGGGCCGACAGGCGGCATCTGGAACCCGGTGGAGGCAGGCGCGCCTGGCCGCGTCTGGAAGAAGAGATCGCTCACGCGGGCCGCTTCCAATTCGGCGAGCCGTTGCTGTTCCGCCGCATCCATGGTCGGCGGCGCGAGGTTTGGGGCCGCGATCGGCTGGCCCCGTTGCTGCGCATCGAGGATGCCACCACCGAGGTCACCTGGCAGGGGCGGCCCGAGCCGGGGAATGGCGTCGTAGCTGCCCGGCAGATCGCGGAGACCATCAGCGGGCTGGCGGCGATCGGTGGTGAACAGCTCTTCCGGTGCGGCGGTCCGATCCGGACGTTGCAGGCCGTAGATCAACGCAGCACCGATGCCGAGCCCCGCGATGACACCAAGCCCGATGATCACCTTGCGAGAAATCCGCGTGACGCGCGGCGGATCGGCGCGCAGGCGCATGGCGGCAGCGGTGTCGGTCGATGTCTCGCTCATGTCCCCCGCTCCGCATCATGGCGCACCACCGTCGCCTCGGTCTGGGGTTCGATCCGCAGGATGCGGACCACCTCCTGCCGGGGACCGCGTCCGAGGCGCAGCTCTGCTGCACCGAAGAGCCGGTCGACGATCAGCACATTGCCCAGGATGCGAGAATTGACGATCTCCAACTCGCCATCGGCGCCGAGCACGAAGAGCGGGGGCATCTCGCCCTGGGCGATGCCGCGCGGGAAGACGACATAGACCCGGCGCCCGTCGTCGAAGACCGAGACCGGCCGCCAGGGCGGGCTGGCGCCCTGCAAACCGTAGCGGTGGTTGCGGGCATGCGCGGGCGGGATACGCGGCGTGGTCGGCGCCACACGTGGGGCGTCGGGCGCGCGCGGATAGGCCCAGGAGATGGCGGGCATCCACGTCTCTTCGCTGGCGTTGAGCTCGATCAGATAGGTGCGCCGGTCGGTGGAGATCACGAGGTTCGTGCTGATATCGGGCCGCGTGGGTTTCACCAGAACGAGGACGCGGGTGTCGCGGCCCGCGCCGCTTTCGGTGTCGCCGATGATCCAGCGCGCGGTGTCGCCCGCCGCGATCGGCCCGGTGCCGGCGAGACGTTCGCCGGGTTCGAGGGCGATGGTCGTGATCTGGCCGGGGGCGGCGTAGACCTGATAGAGCGCCCCCTCGGACCAGGGGTAGATCTGGATCGCGTTGAAATACCCAGCTTGGCGCGGCTCGACGCGGGCCGCCGCATTGGCATTGCCGACCTGGGCGACGGGTGTGGCGGCCGCCTCCCCGCCCCGGCTCGGGGTCCAGGCGGGCGGGACATGCAGCGGGCGCGGACGGTCATCGGGTGCCGTCACGGGCGGCGACGGCAACGGCGGCACCGCGTCGTCATAGGCGAAGTCGGGCGGGCGGTCACTGGCGCAGCCTGCCAGAAGCACGGTGGCCAGAAGAACGGCAGGCAATATCGGTCGGGTCATTGGCTCATCTCCCGCGACCAGTTGATCGCGTTCACATAGATTCCGAGGGGGTTGGCGCGCAGGAGGTCCGCCGTGCGTGGCGGGTCGATCACGATGGTCAGGATCGCGGTCCAGCGTTCGGTGCGGGCGAGTTGGCCGTTCTCGTAGTGCCGCTCGGACCAGGCGACCCGGAAACTGTCGGGCGACGCGCGGATGACGCTCGAGACCTCGACCGAGACCTGGTCCTCGCCCACCCGCGTGAAGGGATCGTTGGCGCGGGCATGATCGTTGAGCGCCAGCGCGCCGCGATCGGTGGTGAACTCATAGGCGCGGAGCCAGTTCTCCCGGACCACGATAGGATCGGCAGGCAAGCCCCGGACCTCCTCGATGAAGCGCGCAAGGTGCCAGGCGATCTGCGGATCGCTCGGGCGATACCCGGCGCTGGCCGCCTCGACGGCGCGGGCCTCGCCATGCCGGTCGATCTCGATGACGTAAGGCACGACGGTGCCGCGGGCAGATTGCCAGACCAGCGCGGTCGCGAAGCCGCCCGCGAGGATCAGGCAGCCGAAGGCCATAAGGCGCCAGTTCTTCGCTTGCACCCGGGCGGAGCCGATGCGCTCGTCCCAGACTTGGGCGGCCTTCTGGTAAGGGGTCTCTGGTTCAGGTGTCTTGCGGTAATGCGCGGCGGCGCGTTTGAAGAGGCTCATGTGCGATCACTTTCGGACAGGGAAACGGAGGCGCCGGAACCGGGGCTGTCCCCGGCGCGCAGCGCATGGGTGGCGGCGGAGACGCCATGGCTCATGGCCTGGCTACGGCGCATCGAGCGCGCCCAGGCCGGTGGGCTGCCTGCTTGGGCGGACATGTCGGTCGACGTGCCGGCCACGCTGCCGAGCGAGGAGGTGCCGCCAGTGGCGGCGAAACCCGCGCGAGCACCGTCTGCATGACTGGCCTTGACCGCCTCACTGGCAGAGGCGGCGGCGCGGCGCAGGGGCGATGCAGCTGCGGATCCCGCGGCCCTTGCTACGCCGCCGAGACCGGAGGCCACACCGGCGGCCCCGGTCTGGCCCATCGATCCGAGACTGTAGGCGGTGGACGCGGCCCCGGTGGCGGCAGCGGCCCCGCGCGTGGCGGCGGCCCCACCCGAGGCGAGCGCCCCGGCCCCGCGTGCGCCGAGCAGGGCCC
>CAZOHN010000039.1:0-22059 GCA_964579325.1 uncultured Rhodobacterales bacterium | reverse complement strand
CCCCACCGCGCGCCGCGTTTACTGTGTACAGCCTGTGTACGGGCTGTGTACGGCCTGTGCCCCCGCCGTTGCCCTTCCCGGCAAGGCCGCCGGAGATGACCGGGAACCGGTTAACGCCGGGCGACTTGTGACGCGGTTTAACCCTCCGTTTACCCGGCCGAAATCCCCAACTCCGCCAGCCGCCGCTCCTGTGCCGCGATCAGCCGCTCCACCTCCGCCACCGCCGCCGGCGTCAGGCCGCCGCCGGGTCGCCGAAGGACCGGGTGCGCGATGGCGCCCCGCCGCGCCAGGATGTGCTTCCTGACCGCCAGCCCGATCCCCGGCTGGCTCTCATAGCGGACCAGCGGCAGATAGGCCGCAAAGACCTCGTGCATCCGCTCCCGCTCGCCGGCCCGGAACAGGCGCACGACCTCCGCCATCATCTCGGGGTAGGCAAAGCCGGTCATCGCGCCGTCCGCCCCGCGCTCCAACTCTTCCGGCAGGAACTGTCCGCCGTTGCCGCACAGGATCGACACACGCCGCCCGCCCGCCTCCTCGGTCCGGCGCAGGGCGGTGATCTTCTCCAGCCCCGGCCAGTCCTCGTGCTTGAGCATCGCCATCGTCGGGCACTCGGCGATTACCTTCCCGATGACCGAGACCGGGATAGGAACCCCCGTCACCAGCGGAAAATCCTGTAGCACAAAAGGGATATCATCCAGTGTCTCGGCCACACCCCGAAAGTATGAGGCGATCTGCTCGTCCGACCTCAACCCGCCCGAAGGCGCAACCATAACCCCCGCTGCGCCCAGATCCATTACCTCGCGCGCCAGCGCCTGCATCGCAGCGAAGCCCGGCGCCGAAACGCCCACCACGACCGGGAGAGCAGTCCGCGCCAGAACCCGGCGCACCACCTCGACCGCCTCGCCATGGGCGAGCTTGGGCGCCTCGCCCATAACGCCCAGAACCGTCAGCCCGGTCGCGCCCCGCGCTGCATAGAAGTCCACCATCCGGTCGATGCTGTCGAAATCGACCGCGCCGTCAGGCAGGAACGGCGTCGCCGCGATGGTGAACACTCCTGCCTCGGATCCGTCGAGCCGTGCCATCACGCCCCCTCCCGCATCGCCTGCTGTATCTCGATCTGATAACCCTCGGGGTCCTCGAAGACGAAGGCCCGGATCCCCAGCGCCTCGTTCGATCGAGGCGCGGTCAGGCCCGCCACGCCTTGCCCGCTCACCCAGCCGTGCCATCCATCGACGTCGAGGACGCGCAGACAGACCTGCACCGGCTTGACCGGATGCGCCCGATGCATCCCCCGTGCTTCGTCCACCAGCCCGAGGTGCGCGCCATCGCAAAGCCTGTAGATGCGGCTCCAGCCCTGATCAATTGCCAATGTAAGCCCAAGAATTGCCTCGTAGAATCGGGCTGCCGCCGGAAGGTCCCGGTAGTAGAGGAACGTCACCGCCAGCACCGCCCCGCCGGGCGGTCCGTATGGGTTGGACTCAGCGGCCAAGGCTTGCCAGATGTTGGGCGAGGCCATGGAGCGCGGCGAAGTCATCCTCGATCACCGTCACCGGGAACTGCGCCACGAAGTCCGAGAACCGGCCCTTGTCGCGCAGAGCCTCGGCAAAGCCGAAGCGGTCGAGGTAGGGCGTCATCGCGCGCACCACGCCACCGATCAGGTAGATGCCGCCGAAGGGCAGGGTGACGAGGGCGAGGTCGCCTGCGACCCGGCCGAGAAACCCCACGAAGCTGCGCGCGGCGGCCTCTGCGCGCGGGTCGCTTCCGTCCGCGAGCGCGGCCATGATCGCCGCCGCCTTCGCCTCGCGCGGGTCGCCCGCCTCGACGCCATGCCAGAGGTAGAGGTGCTCAAGTCCCCGCCCCGAAAGGACTTCCTCCACTTCGGGAAAGCCGTGCCGCCCGGTCAGCCAGAGCGACAGGCGCATGTCCGCTTCGGTCCGAACCGGCAGCGTCGTGTGCCCCGCTTCCGCCGGTGCCACGAGGCGCCCCGCGGGCCCGGTCACGACCGGCGCGGCGTTGAACCCGGTGCCCACCCCGATCACCAGCCGCGCGGCATGGTCGGGCGCGGAGGCGCCTGCCACGACCGGCCGCAGGGCGGCGGCATCGAGGAACCCCACGGCGTGCCCCTGTGCCTGCAGGTCGTTCAGGACAACCGCCCGCTCGGCCCCCGTCGCCGCGGCCACGGTGGCCTCGTCGATCTCCCAATCGAGGTTGGTCAGTTGCCCCTTGCCGTCCCTCACGGGTCCCGCCACGGCCACAGCTGCCGCCGCGCAGTCCACACCACCCTCGGCCGCGATGAAGGCGCGCAGCACCGCCTCGAGGCTCTCGTGCTCGGCATTGGCGAACTTGCGCACCGTTTCGGGCAGAAGCCGTGCCCCTTCGGCAAGCGCGACGCGGGTATTCGTCCCGCCGGTATCGGCGACGAGCGAGTAGGCATCGGCTTGGCGGGGCATATCGGCTCCTCAGCGGGCCATGGCGGCCTGAAGCGCGTGATAGGACGCCTTCGGGGTCCGCTTCAAGCTTTCGAAGTCCACCTCGACGATCCCGAACCGCTTTCCGTAGCCGAGCGACCACTCGTAGTTGTCGAGAAGAGACCAGACGAAGTAGCCATTCACCGGCGCCCCGTCGGCGATGGCCTTGCGAACTTCCTGAAGGTGTGCAGCCAGATAGCCGATCCGGTCGTCGTCCTCGACCCGGTTGCCGCGGAGCCCGTCGGGCGCGGCCATGCCGTTCTCGGTGACATAGAGCGGAAGGCCGCGCGTGTACTCGCGATCCATCCAGGTGAGGAAATACCGGATCGAGCCGGGGTCGATCTCCCATCCCATTTCGGTCAGGGGCAGGGGCCCCGGAGCCTCGCCTGTGCCGGGCCAGGGGCCGGGAACCGCTGTCACGCGGCGGCAGGTGTAGTAGTTCGCCCCGCACCAGTCGAGCGGTGCGGCGATGGTGTCGAAGTCGTCCTGCCAGCCCTGCGGCAGATGCGGCTCGAGCCCCGCGAGCGCCTCGGCGGGGTAGGCGCGGCGGAAGATACCCGAGAGGAACCAGCGGTTGTAGATCGCGTCGTTGGTGGCCGCGGCGCGCGCCGCCTCGGGGCTGGCGTCGGCGGGATAGCTGCGCTCGAAGTTGAACACCGCGCCGACGTTCCGGTGTCCGGCCGCCCGCGCCACCTCGACCGCCTTGCCATGGGCCACAAGCACATGGTGCATGGCCCGCGCCGCCGCGCGGATGTCGCGCAGGCCCGGTGCATGGGCGCCGATGAAGTGGCTGAGCCAGGCCACGCACCAAGGCTCGTTGATCGGTGCGACCGACCAGACCCGGTCGCCGATCCGGCCCATGACCACCTCGGCGTAGTCGGCGAACCATCCCGCGATGTCGCGGTTGCGCCAGCCGCCGAGGTCGGCAAGCGGGGAGGGGAGCTCCCAATGGTAGAGCGTCAGCGCGGGCTTGATGCCACGCGCGAGCATGCCGTCCACCAGACGGTCGTAGAAATCGAGGCCATGTGCATTCACCGCCCCGCGCCCGTCCGGGATTACCCTCGCCCAGGAGGTCGAGAAACGGTAGGCATCGAACCCGGCTGCCGCGATGAGGTCGAGGTCCTCCTCCCAGCGGTTGATGTGGTCGCAGGCACGCCCGCCATGCTCGGCGTTGACGACGTTGCCGGGCGCTGCGGCGAAGTCGTCCCAGTGGGTGCGGCCTGCGCCGCCCTGGGCATGGCCTTCGATCTGGTAAGCCGAGGTCGCGGTCCCGAAGAGGAAGCCGTCGGGAAAGCTGGAGCGCATCGGGACCATGGAATTCCTCAGGTCGAAATCGGGATAGCGGCCACATCACCTGCAGCAATCCCTGGCGGAGCAGGGCCAGTGGACTGGCCGAGCACAAGTACCGCTTCGAGCAACCGTTGCCGGGGTGGGCTGTCGGGGCGGGCGATGAGGTCGAGCAGCATCTCGGCTGCAAGCCGGCCGGCCTCGCGCACTGACGAGCGCGTGGCGGTGAACACCGGTACACTGTCGGGCGCCGAGAAGTAGCCAAGTTCGTCGTCATGCGCGACCACCGAGACATCGCGTCCCAGCGCCAGCCCGCGCTCCTCGATCGCCCGCCGCACGCCAAGCGCCGAGATCACCGAGGAGACGAGGAATGCCGTCGGCGCAGCGTTTCGTGCCAGCATCGCCCGGGCCGCGCGATAGCCGTTCACTTCGGTCATCTCGTGCGATGTCATCAGCCGCAGGTCCGGCGCTATCTTCCGGTCGGCAAGGGCGGCGAGGTAGCCCGTGCGCCGGCGGATCGCGAAATCCATGAACTCGAGCCCGTTCACCAGTGCAATCCGGCGATGGCCGAGGTCGGCGAGGAACTCCGTCGCCCGGTAGAAGGCGCGGCGATTGTTGACGTCGAGCCAGGAGTAGCGCGCGTCATCCTGCGAAACGCGGCCATGCACCACGAATGGCAGCCCGAGGTCGCGCAGCAACGGCACGCGCGGATCTGCAGTGCGCGGGGCGTGGACGATGATCCCGTCCACCCGACGGGTCGACGCGAGGTCGCGGTAGGCGCGGGCTTCGTCGTCGTCGCCGACGACCGACAGGAGCATGTCATAGCCCGCCCGGCTGTAGGTCTCGCCGGCCCCCGCGATGAAGTCGGCGAAGACGGGGTTCACCATCTCGTGCTTGGTCGACATCGGGATGACGTGACCGATTGTCCGGGCGGCTCCGGTCGCGAGGCTGCGGGCGCGGGCATCGGGGCGGTAATTGTACAGTCGCGCCGCCTCCACCACGCGGGCGCGCGTATCTTCGGCCACGTCGGGGTAGCCGTTGAGAGCGCGGCTTACGGTCGTGGGCGACAAGCCGAGGGCGGCGGACAACTCCTTGAGGCGCATGAGTGCGTATTTTCCAAAGCGCTTCGGTTCGGCGGCGAGACTATCTATGCAACCCCGCGACGTCAAAGCTTTCAGACGCAGCAGAAATGCTGCGCTTGCGAAGGGCGTCGTCCGCCAAGTCGGCACAGGATAAGTCTTGACGCAGCTAGCGCGCTCGGGCAAGTGTCGATCAATCCAAAGCGCTTTGGAACAAATAGCGCAGCGGAAGGAGCCGTGGCGCGGGAGACGCCTGCGCCCAAATGGGAGGTAAATGATGATCCGCCAGTATCTTGCGGGCGCTGCAGCGTCCGCGCTTCTCGTGGGGGCCGCCTCGGCCGAGCAACTTACGGTGTTCGGACCGTGGCTGGGGCCTGACCAGGAGAACGTCGAGACAGTGCTGTCCGCCTTCGCCGCGGCGTCGGGCCATGACGTCCGCTATGTCGGTTCGGACAGTTTCGAGCAGCAGATCGTGATAGATGCCGAAGCAGGCTCGGCACCCAACATCGCCGTGTTCCCGCAGCCCGGACTGGCCGCGGATCTGGCGCGGCGCGGCTTCCTGACCCCGCTAAGGGACGGCACGGCTGACTGGGTGCGCGAGAACTATGCCGCGGGCCAATCGTGGGTCGACCTCGGCACATACGCGGACCAAGCCGGTAACGACCAGCTTTTCGGCTTCTTCTACAAGGTCGATGTGAAATCGCTCGTCTGGTACATCCCCGAGAATTTCGAGGATGCCGGCTACGAGATCCCGACGACGATGGAAGAACTCAAGGCGCTGAGCGACCAGATCGTCGCCGATGGCGGGACGCCATGGTGCATCGGGCTGGGTTCGGGCGGTGCGACCGGTTGGCCGGCGACCGACTGGGTCGAGGATCTGATGCTGCGTACTCAGACGCCCGACGTCTATGACCAGTGGGTCTCGAACGAGATCCCCTTCACCGACGAACGCGTCGTCGCGGCCATCGAGGAGTTCGGGGCCTTTGCACGCAACGAGAGCTATGTCGCGGGCGGGTCGGGCGCGGTCGCCACGACCGACTTCCGCGACAGCCCGAAGGGCCTCTTCTCGTCGCCTCCGCAGTGCTACATGCACCGTCAGGCGTCGTTCATCCCGGCGTTCTTCCCCGAAGGCACCGAAGTGGGCGTGGACGCCGACTTCTTCTACTTCCCGGCCTACGCCGAGAAGGACCTCGGCTCGCCTGTCCTCGGTGCAGGCACGCTCTGGGCGATCACCAGCGAGAACCAGGCCGCGCATGATCTTATCGCCTACCTGCAAACGCCGGAGGCGCATGAGATCTGGATGGGGCTGAAGGGTTTCCTGACCCCGCACAAGGGCGTCGACACCTCCAAGTTCGGCGATCCGACGCTGGCGAAGATGAACGAGATCCTGCTCGGGGCCACCACGTTCCGCTTCGACGCATCCGACCTGATGCCCGGCGCGGTCGGGCAAGGCACCTTCTGGACGGGAATGGTCGACTACGCCGGTGGCAAGGCCGCCGCCGAAGTGGCTGCCGAAGTCCAGTCTTCGTGGGACGCGGCAAAATAGAGCGACGGGCGCCGGAAGTGCGCTAAGGTTGAGAGAACGGGCGGAGGGGCTGCGTGGCCCCTTCGCAGGCCGAGAAAAGCGATCGGCATCCTTGCGGGTGACACGGATCGGGAACCGACATCAGGGGAGGGATGGCCGATGAATCCGGCTCTGCAAGGTCTTCTGACCATCGTCATCGGCGTCGGCGGCTGTATCGCCTACTACTACTTCTCGAATGTCTTCCTGGACAAGGTGCTGTTCCCCGCGAAGGGCCCGCAGGCCGGTCGGAACATCAACCGAGCCAACATGATCCGGCCCTGGCTGTTCCTGTTTCCCGCGCTCTTCGCCCTCGGCCTCTACCTTGCCTATCCGGTCGTCGAGACCCTTCGCCTGTCGGTAACCCAACGGTTGCCCGGCGGCGGTTCGGAGTTCGTCGGCCTGCAGAACTACCGCAACATGGTGGACGAACCGAAGTTCTGGGAGGCGCTGCAGAACAACTTGCTGTGGCTGATCGTCGTGCCCGCGGCCTCGACCGCCTTCGGACTTCTCGCCGCGCAGCTGACCGACAGGATCAAGTGGGGCAACATCGCCAAGTCGCTGATCTTCATGCCTATGGCGATTTCGTTCGTCGGCGCGGCGGTAATCTGGAAGCTCGTCTACGACACCCGTTCGGCCGACCAGGAGCAGATCGGCGTGCTCAATGCGGTCTGGCTGGCCTTCGATGGCGGTCCGATGTCGCTTGTCGTGCTGAAGTTCGTCCCGGTTCTGTTGCTGCTGGCCTTCGCCGCCATTGTCGCCTGGGTGGCATGGGTCTTCGTCAAGCCGATGATCGGACCGGGAGAGCCCCGCGGTTTCTGGACGGTGCCATTGCGCCTCTTCGTAGCGGTCGCCGCCATCTGGCTGGTCTGGCTCTCGGTCAAGTCGGTTGTGAACATCGCCACCGCCGAACTGCCCTACGGCCAGCCGCAGACATGGCTGACAATTCCGTTCTGGAACAACTTCTTCCTGATGGCCGTTCTGGTCTGGATCCAGACCGGCTTTGCCATGGTGATCCTCTCGGCCGCGATCCGTGGCGTGCCCGAGGACACGATCGAGGCCGCCATTGTCGATGGGGCCAACCCGTTCCAGATCTTCTTCAAGATCAAGGTGCCGCAGATCATGGGCACCATCGTCGTGGTCTGGACCACCATCACGATCGTCGTCCTGAAGGTCTTCGACATCGTTTTCGCCATGACGAACGGCCAGTGGGAGACGCAGGTTCTCGCCAACTACATGTTCGACAAGCTCTTCCGGGCGAACGACTGGGGCATCGGGTCAGCTTCTGCCATGGTCATCATGCTGCTGGTGACCCCGATCCTGATCTGGAACGTCTACAACGCCCGCAAGGAAATGCGGTAGGGGGGGCAGGGACATGGACAACATCGTCGGTCGCAAGTCCGGTCTCACCTGGGCGGTTCACATCTCGGTGGCGCTGCTCGTCGCGCTCTGGCTCTTTCCGACGCTTGGTCTCTTCGTGTCGTCCTTCCGGACCGCCGACCAAATTGCGACTTCGGGCTGGTGGTCGTCGCTCTCGACGCAGGAGCGGCAGGTGCCCGCGATCCGGATTGATGGCGAGGAGCGGGAAGAAGGCGGCGTCTACGTCATCGACGGTCGGCTCTTCGCAGCCGACAACGCGGTCGTGAGCGCCTGGGGCACCAACGTGAACCGCCCCGAGGAGTTCGCGCCCGGCGACGTGGCCGAACTCTCCGACGGGATGACTGTGACGGTCGCCGAGGACGGCGCCTACCGCCTCACGAGCCCGGTGTCGACGGAGGGAACGCGGCTGCCGCGCATCTTCTCCTCCGCCGCGACACCGCCGGAGTTCACGCTCGACAACTACAGTTCGATCCTGCTCGACCCGCGCAACGTGGACGGGATGGCCAAGGCGTTCTTCAACACGCTGACCGTGACAATCCCGGCAACGATCATCCCGATCCTGGTCGCGGCCTTCGCGGCCTATGCTCTCGCTTGGATGGACTTTCCCGGCCGCGCTCTCCTGATTGCCGCGATCGTGGGCCTTCTCGTGGTGCCGTTGCAGCTCGCCCTGATTCCACTTCTGAAGCTCCATCTGGGCGTCGGTATAGGCAAGGGCTACCTCGGGGTCTGGCTGGCTCATACGGGCTTTGGCCTGCCGCTCGCGATCTATCTGCTGCGCAACTACATGGTCGGCCTGCCACGCGACATCATCGAGAACGCCAAGGTCGATGGTGCGACCGACTTCCAGATCTTCACCAAGATCATCCTGCCGCTCAGTTTTCCGGCGCTGGCGTCGTTCGCGATCTTCCAGTTTCTCTGGACTTGGAACGACCTTCTCGTGGCGCTGGTATTCCTGATCGACGCGACCGGGCAGACCACCGTGATGACCAAGCAGATCGTCGAGCTTCTGGGTACGCGCGGAGGAAACTGGGAAATCCTGGCGACCGCCGCCTTCGTCTCGATCGCGGTGCCACTCGTGGTGTTCTTCTCGATGCAGCGCTTCCTCGTGCGTGGTCTGCTCGCCGGCTCGGTCAAGTAGGGGACCCGCGCGCTGATGCTTCCCGTCACGAATCCGACCGCAGGCTCGATCCTCGCTCCCGATCCGGATTGGTGGCGGGGGGCGGTGATATACCAGATCTATCCGCGGAGCTTTCAGGACAGCAATGGCGACGGGGTGGGCGACCTTGCCGGCATCATCCACCGGCTGCCGCATATTGCGGGACTTGGTGTGGATGCGATCTGGATTTCGCCCTTCTTCCGCTCGCCCATGCTCGACTTCGGTTATGATGTGTCGGACTACCGCGACGTCGATCCGATGTTCGGCACGCTCGGCGACTTCGACGCCCTGATCGAGCGCGCGCACGCCCTTGGCATCCGGGTCCTGATCGACCTCGTGCTGTCGCACACCTCCGACCGGCATCCGTGGTTCCAGGAAAGCCGGGCAGGCCGCGAAAACGCGCGGGCGAACTGGTACGTCTGGGCAGACGCCAAGCCTGACGGGTCTCCACCCAACAACTGGCTGTCGATCTTCGGTGGCCCGGCATGGGAATGGGACGGGGAGCGGATGCAGTACTTCCTGCACAACTTCCTCAAGGAACAGCCCGACCTGAACTTCCACGAACCCGCCGTTCAGGATGCCCTTCTGGACGTGGCCCGGTTCTGGCTCGAGCGCGGCGTCGACGGGTTCCGGCTCGACACGATCAACTTCTATGTCCACGACAAGGAGTTGCGCGAAAATCCTGCACTCAGGCCCGAGGAGCGTGACTTCTCGACGGCACCCGAGGTGAACCCCTACAACTGGCAGGACCACCTCTACGACAAGTCCCGCCCGGAGAACTTGATCTTCCTCCAGCGCCTGCGCGCGTTGATGAACAATTTCCCGGACAAGACGGCCGTGGGCGAGGTGGGCGATGCCCAGCGCGGAATGGAGATCCAGGCCGCCTATACCTCGGGCGGTGACAAGATGCACATGTGCTACGGCTTCGACTTCCTGTCGCTGACGTTCCCGAGCGGGAGCCGGGTCGCGGACGTCTTCACGCGTTACACGAAGATCGGCCCGGAAAGCTGGGCATGCTGGGCATTTTCCAACCACGACGTCGAGCGCCACGCCTCGCGCTGGCAGCTCTCGGAGCCGGCCGTGCGGTTGATGGCGGCGCTGCTGCTGTCGCTGCGCGGGTCGGTCTGTCTCTATCAGGGCGAAGAACTGGGGCTGACCGAGGCCTATGTCTCGTTCGAGGACCTGCGTGATCCCTACGGCATCCGGTTCTGGCCGAAGTTCAAGGGCCGCGACGGGTGCCGAACACCGCTTCCCTGGGTGCAGGACAATGCGCAGGGCGGCTTCACGGACGCCCGGCCCTGGCTGCCGATGGCTGTCGAACATCTTGAACGCGCCGTTGCACGGCAGGACCGCGAGGAGGACAGCACTTTGGCCTTCTATCGCCGGATGATCGGATTCCGAAAGACGCAGCCCGCGCTGGTGAAGGGCAGCTTCGAAATCGTCGAGGCCCGCGAAGACTACCTCTCGTTCCTGCGGGTGCACGCAGGCGATCGGCTGTTCTGCGCCTTCAACATCTCGGATAGACCGCAGGGCGTCACGCGGCCCCCGGGCGCGTGGATCGCGCTCGACGGTGCGCCCTGGCCCTGTGAGAGCCACAACGGAGACAACGTGACCCTGCCGCCGTGGCAAGCCTACTTTGCCTGCGGTGCCTGAACGAAAACGAGGGAGGAAACCCGGTGGCCGATCTGCTTCTGAAGGATGTCGCGAAGGCCTATGGCGAGGTCAAGGTCCTGTCGAACATCAACCTCGACATCAAGGCGGGCGAGTTGATCGTCTTCGTCGGGCCCTCGGGCTGCGGGAAGTCGACGCTCCTGCGGATGATCGCGGGGCTTGAGAAGATCACCGGTGGTGACCTCTTCATCGACGGTGAGCGGGTCAACGACGTGCCCCCCGCCCAGCGCGGCATCGCAATGGTGTTCCAGAGCTACGCGCTCTACCCGCACATGACCGTGCGCGACAACATGAGCTTCGCGCTGAAGCTTGCCAAGAAGAGCCCCGCAGAGATCTCTGCGGCCGTCGACAAGGCGGCGAAGATGCTGCAACTCACCCCATATCTCGACCGGCTGCCCAAGGCCCTCTCGGGTGGCCAGCGCCAGCGCGTCGCGATCGGCCGCAGCATCGTGCGGGACCCCAAGGTCTATCTCTTCGACGAACCGCTCTCGAACCTCGACGCCGCCTTGCGCGTCGCGACCCGGATCGAGATCGCGCAGCTCAAGGAACAGATGCCCGACCGGACAATGATCTACGTCACCCATGACCAGGTCGAGGCGATGACGCTGGCGAGCCGCATCGTGGTGCTGGCGGGCGGAGGCATCAGCCAGGTCGGCAGCCCGCTCGACCTTTACGAGCGGCCCGAGAACGAATTCGTGGCGCAGTTCATCGGCTCACCCTCGATGAACCTGATGGAGGGCGAGGTAGTCGAGACGGGCCCTGTTACGACGGTAAAGCTCAAGCAGGGCGGAACCGCGCGCTCGGCGGTGCCGACGAACGCCTCAGACATGGGACTGCCAGTCAAGATCGGCGTCCGGCCGGAGGACCTTCTGGCGACCGAGGGCGACTGGCTGTTCCGCGGGGAGGTGGAGATCACCGAGGCGCTTGGCGAAGTGACGCTGCTCTACTTCTCCAGGCAAGGTGACACTGCGTCTATGGTGGCGAAGCTGCCGGGCATCCATCGCGACCTCCGGCGTAAGGCCGTCAGCCTCACGGCGGAACCGGCAAAAGTCCACCTGTTCCACAACGGCCGGTCGCTGCTCTACCGGTGAAGCGGCGCGTGGGGTTCGCGCCCGTCCAGGCCTTGCCCCGGCCCTCGGCTCGCGCGCGAGGCGCTAAAAACGCTCCGCAAGAGTATTTTCGACAGGCCTAACCCGGCCGCCCCTTATCCCATCCGGTAGTTTGGGCTTTCGCGGGTGATCTGGACGTCGTGGACGTGGCTTTCCTTGAGTCCGGCGCCGGTGATGCGCACGAACTTCGCGGTCCGCCGCAAGTCTTCGACGGTAGCCGCGCCGCAGTAGCCCATCGCGGCGCGCAGCCCCCCGACGAGCTGGTGGATCACGGTTGCTGCCGGGCCCTTGTACGGCACCTGGCCCTCGATCCCTTCCGGCACCAGCTTGTCGCTGGCGGCGTCCTTCTGGAAGTAGCGGTCGGCCGACCCGCGGGCCATTGCGCCTAGGCTTCCCATGCCCCTGTAGGACTTGAACGAGCGTCCCTGGTAGAGGATCACCTCGCCTGGGCTTTCGTCGGTGCCGGCGATCATGCTGCCGACCATCGCGCAGGACGCGCCCGCGGCGATCGCCTTGGCGAAGTCGCCGGAATACTTGATCCCGCCATCGGCGATGACCGGAACATCGCCCGCCGCTCCGGCCGCATCCATGATCGCCGTCAGTTGTGGCACGCCCACGCCTGCCACGATCCGGGTGGTGCAGATCGACCCCGGCCCGATCCCGACCTTGACCGCATCGGCGCCCGCGTCGATCAGTGCTCGCGTGGCCTCGGCAGTGGCCACGTTGCCGGCGATCACCTGCACCTCGTTCGAGAGCTGCTTGATCCGCTCGACCGCCCGGGCCACGCCTTCGCTGTGCCCATGCGCGGTATCGACCACGATCAGGTCGCACCCGGCATCGATCAGCGCCTCACTGCGCGCAAAGCCCGCGTCGCCCACCGTGGTGGCGGCCGCTACGCGGAGCCGTCCCAGCCCGTCCTTGCAGGCGACCGGGTTGAGGACGGCCTGCTCGGTGTCCTTGAGTGTCAGAAGGCCCGTGAGCTTGCCCTTGCCGTCTGTCACGAGGAGTTTCTCGATCCGCCGGGCCTTCATCAGCGACTTCGCCTCGTCGAGATCGGCGGGTTCGGTCAACATGGCCAGGTCATTCGAGGTCATCACCACGCGGACCGGGGTGGTGTCGTCAGTGGAAAAGCGCATGTCGCGGTTGGTGACGATGCCGACGACATGGCCCTTGTCGTCCACCACTGGAAACCCGGTGACGTTGTAGCGCTCCTGCAAGGCCTTGGCATCGGCGACCGTCTGGTCGGGGCGCAGCGTGATCGGGTTGTACACGATCCCCGAGACGAACCGCTTCACCCGGCGCACCTCGCTTGCCTGCATGTCGACGTCGAGGTTGCGGTGAACCACCCCGATGCCGCCGGCCTGCGCCATGGCAATGGCCATGCGGGCTTCGGTCACGGTATCCATGGCCGAGGACAGAAGCGGGATGTTCATCCGCACTGACTTCGTGACCCAGGTCGCCGTATCGGCCTGTGCCGGCAGGACGGAACTTGCCGCCGGGACAAGCAGCACGTCGTCGAAGGTGAGAGCCTCGCGAATCTCCATCGTCAGCCTCCTTGGGCGCGGATAGGGGAGTGTCCGTTTGGCGGTTCCCTGTTTCATGGGGCGGGCCTGAACGCAACCCCGATTGCGGCACTTGCGCAGGTCCCCGGTTCATGCACTCTGCCGCGCGCCGGATCACCCCCGAAACACATGTTCAAGGTTCGAGGAAGGCTTCATGCGCGTTGCAGTGGTAGAGAACACCCGCCTTACCCATCATGGACAGGTTGGCGTGGCCCTGCACGAAGCCGGGCTCCTTGTCGATATCTGGCGGCCCTGGGCGGATGGTCGGTTGCCCGAGGCGCGCAATGTCTATGCCGGTCTCGTGGTTTTTGGCGGCGAGCAGTCGGCGCGCGATGATCACACCCATCCCTACTTGCCAGCCCTTGCGGCGGTGATGCGGGACTGGGGGACAGCGGGGGTTCCGGTGCTGGGGATCTGCCTCGGCAGCCAGGTGCTTGCCCGCGGACACGGGGCAGAGAACCGGCTGGGTGTGGCGCCCGAATTCGGCTGGTGCGATGTGCGGCTGACCGAGGAGGGGATGGCCGACCCGGTCCTTTCCGCGGCGCCCGAGGCGTTCCGCACGTTTCAGTGGCATTCCGACACCTTCACCCTGCCAGAGGGGGCCGTCCGTCTTGCGACGGGCGGTTTGGTTGAGAACCAGGCTTACCGTGTCGGGCCAAGGGCTTATGGAACGCAGTTTCACTTCGAGGCGAGCCGCGCGGTCGTTCGGCACTGGATCGAGGCCTTCCCGGAAGAGGTCGAGGCCATGTCACCCGGCTGGAGCAGCGCCCATTCCGGACACGCGGCCCGCCACGGTGCAGAGGCCGACGCCGCCGGCCTTGCGCTCGCACGGGCCTGGGTCGGCCTTCTCTAGGCGATCGCCGCGTTGGTCTTGGGTCCAAGTTGCCCGCCGGCCCAGAGCTTCATCACCCGGAATGCGATCCACGGAATGAACACTGTGGCCACGATGAGCATCGCCGCACCGGCGAGCCGGAACGGCGCATAAGGTTCCAGCAGGAAGGCCTGCGTCGCGGACGCGGCGGGGAAGGTGAAAGCCCCCCAGAGCGGCGAGAACCCGGCCTCGGTGATCCAGCGCGCCCGCGCGAGGTAGACCAGCAGCAGCGCGGCAGCCAGCAGGCTGAAGGCAAGACCCAGCGCCTGGTCGCCCAGAAATGCCGCGACGATGGCAAAGAGTGTGGCGGGCGCGATGTGGATCGCGAGCAACGGTCGCAGCGGCGCGGGCGGGATCTTCGCCCGGAACTGCCACAGGCTCGCCGCCCAGATCACCGCGGCAACGGGGATCATCGCGTAGAGGATCGCGCGGGCGAGGTCGGTGTGCCCCAGCGGCACCAGCGCAACGCAGGCCACGATGAAGCCGACGAAGGCGAGGTGCCACACCGGCGTGACGACCCGCGCCTCGGGGGGGCCGTAGAGGTAGGTTTGTGCCAGCGTAAGGGCGAGGACGGCGTGGAGCACAAGGGCGAGCGCCACGATGGCGCGCGCGAGATCCGGCGCATGGGGGACGAGGGTCGCGGCCAAAAGCATCGCCGAAAGTGAGGCAGCGGTCAGCCCGGCGCGACCCGGCAGCACCCGGAGATCCTCGGCGATCACGCCGGGGCGGCGCGCGGCTTTCGCGGCATAGGCTGCGAGCGCGAAGACATAGAGCAGCGTGACCGCGCCAAGGATCGCGTCGGCGAAGCCGGGCGGGAGCACAAACAGCAGTTCGGCCCGTCGCCACACCAGCCCCAGGCCGAAAAGGCCGAAGATCGGCACGAAAATGGCCGGCGGCGTCTGGCGGAAGAGGCCAGGCCGCGGTGGCGGGAGGGGGCGAAGCGGTGGGATCAGGGGGCGTGCCATGATGCGTGCGACGCTGCACCCGCGCGACGTTGGCCTCCAGCGGCCAGTGTGTCGCACCCCAAAGACGGATCGGTGCGCGCGATGTGTAAATCTTGATTGACACCACCACGCAGTCTAGGCTGACACCTGACCGCTCCGGAGGCTGACGATGCCCGATACCCGCCAGATGCCGCCGATGATCGCTCCCGAGATCGGCCCTGCACGGGCGCGGGGGTTGTGTACCGACTGCGGACTATCGCGCACCGCGCTCGCCTCGAAATGCGGTGTGGCCTGCCAGTTCATTCGGCCTGACTATCCGGCAATGGAGGCGCTGGTCCACGGACGGGCCCGCGATCCCGGCGCGGGCGACGAGCGGTTCTTCGGCCCCTACCGCGCGATGTACCGCGCCAGCCTCAAGGCGTCGCGCCCCGGCGCGCAGTGGACCGGGATCACCACGCGGCTTGCCGAACGGCTGCTGGAGGAGGGCGCGGTCGAGGCAGTGCTCACCATGAGTGCCGACCCCGACGATCGCTGGCGCCCGCGCCCCGTGCTCATTACCGAAGCCGGCGCGATGGCCGGTGCGCGCGGGATGCGGATGGGCTACGCGCCGCTGTTGGCGCTCCTCGAACCCGCGCGCGCGGCGGGGTTCCGCCGTCTCGCGGTAATCGGCATTCCCTGCCAGGTCCACGCGCTGCGAAAGATCGAGGCCGAACTGGGCCTAGAGCGGGTCTACGTCATCGGCACCCCTTGTTCCGACAACACCACGACCGAGAACTTCCACGCCTTCCTGTCGCGACTGACCGACTCACCTGAGACGGTGAATTATCTTGAGTTCAGAGCGGATTATCACGTGGAATTGAGGTTCGATGACGGCCGCATCCGAGAGATCCCCTTCCTGAGACTTCCTCTTGCGGAACTGCCCGCCGACTTCTTCCCGCTAACCTGCCGCACCTGCGTCGACTACACCAATGTCTTGGCGGACATCACGGTAGGCTACATGGCCGGCGAGGGGGCGCAGTGGTTGATTGTGCGCAATGCACGTGGCGAGGAATTGCTAGGACTGATCGCGGACGAGGCCGACCTAAGGGCTCCGGGCTCCCGCGGAAAGCGGCAGGGGTCGGTGAAGGGCTTCATCGAGAACACGCGCCTCGCCGCGGGCGGTTTGCCCCTGCGCCGGATGCCGGACTGGTTGCGTGGGGTGATGGGCTGGCTGATGCCGCGCGTAGGCCCCCGCGGCCTCGAATTCGCGCGGACCCGCGTCGAGATGAAGGCCGCCGAGACGATACTCCACCTGCGACGCAAGCTGCCGCGGCGCATGAAACACATGGTTCCCCAGCATGTCTGGGATATTGCGGCACCCTATGGGCTAGCCCCGGAAAAGGGCGAACAGGACTTGCGGGACGGGCCTCGGCCAGAGTAGCCCCGCAGCCATGACCCCTGCTGCCCGCCACGCCGCCGCCATTGCCATTCTCGACCGCGTGATCGCTGGCGAGGCGGCCGAGAAGGCGCTGACCAACTGGGGCCGGGGCGCGCGTTTCGCCGGGTCGGGCGATCGTGCGGCGGTGCGCGACCTGGTTTTCGACGCGTTGCGATGCCGGCGGTCCTACGCCGCACGTGGCGGTGCGGAGACTGGGCGCGGGCTGATCCTCGGGGGGCTGCGGGACCGCGGGGCGGACGTTGAGGACGTATTCACCGGGGTGGGTCACGCCCCGGCTCCGCTCAACGGCGAGGAGAGGGCAGGAGGCCGTGCGCCCGCGGGTCTCGAGGCGCTCGATTGCCCCGACTGGCTCGCCCCGCGCCTGCAAGAAAGCCTGGGCCCGGATTTCGCTCCGGTCATGGAGGCATTGCGGCACCGCGCTCCGTTGTTCCTGCGCGCCAACCTTCGGAAGGCAACGCGCGAGGAGGCCGTCGCGGCCCTGGCTGCGGAAGGCATCACCGCGAGACCGCATGCGCTCTCTTCGACCGCGCTGGAAGTCATCGAGGGCGCGCGCAAGGTCCAGGGAGCGCGCACCTTCACAGCTGGTCTGGTGGAATTGCAGGACGCCGCGTCGCAGGCGGTCTGCGACCTCATCCCGGTGCCAGCGGGCGGCAAGGTGCTCGACTATTGCGCGGGTGGCGGGGGCAAGACGCTGGCGCTTGCTGCGCGTGCCGAGGCGTTATGGTTCGTTCATGATGCGAACACAGCGCGGATGGCCGACCTGCCGCGCCGTCTTGTTCGGGCCGGCGCAAAGGCTACGGCGCTTGCCATTCCAGCCGATGCCGGCCCCTTCGACGTGGTTCTGTGCGATGTGCCGTGCTCTGGATCCGGCGCCTGGCGACGTGCACCCGAGGGGAAGTGGAAACTCTCGCAGGAAGGACTCGCACGGTTGGGCCGGGTGCAGGACGCAATACTCGACGCCGCGACGGCTCTGGTGCGGCCCGGCGGTGTCCTGGCCTACGCGACCTGTTCGATCCTCGCGGAAGAGAACGCAGGGCGAGTTGCGGCGTTCCTCGGGCGTCATGCCGGGTGGTGCCGGACCGGCGGATGCGCATTCACGCCGCTGGACGGTGGCGACGGGTTCTTTCTGGCCGTGCTGGAGCGTGCCGGCGAGAGTGCGATTCAACCCTAGGCATAGTCGACCCGGCGGTTAAGCTGTGATTAAGGGATTCTGCCCGAAATGGCTTGGGGACGAATCGGAAACGGAGATGGTCGTGGCGCATCCGGAGATTGCCGAACATCCGGCGGGGCGACTGGCGGCCGTCCTGGCCGAGCATGGGGCGCGGCTTCTGGCTGTCGCGGTCGCAACCATGGCCGTCGGGATATTCCTCGTGCCGCCACCGTTCGGCATGGCTGCCGTTGCAGCAGGAGGTACGCTGGCCTTCCTCGCCGGGGCGGGGCAATGGCTGGTGCTGCGGGGCCAGATACGTCGCAAGGCGGCAGTGCGCGACATAGGGGCGCTCGCTGCAGACGATCCCACGCCGAGCCTCCTGACCGCGGCCGACGGCGAGATCCGCTTCATGAACGAAGCCGCGCGCAAACGGTTCCGCTCGGCCAGCGGCACCACGCTGGCGCGACTTCTGTCAGATCTTTTCGCCAATCCTGCAGGCGTCCTGTTCCGGCTGCAGGAGAAGGCAGGCGCGCTCGGCGGCGCGCGCGAGGACGTGGTAACGCGGCGCGGCCACGTGCGTCTCACCACCATCGCGATACCGGGCGAAGGGTTTCTGTGGCGGTTCGACGAGGTGCTGGAGGGGCGGAGTTCCACCCGGGGGGCGGAGGCGCTCAACCTGCCGATGCTCACGGCAAGCGCGACAGGCGCCATTCTCTTCATGAACGACGCCCTGCGCCGGGTCATCGGAGAGCGCGTGAAGCATCTCGACCGGGTCTTTCCGGAACTGCCAGTGCGACCAGGGGCGATTCAGGAGATCATGTCGGCCGAGGGGCCTGTCCTGACGCGCGTGGCCGAAATAACCGGACCGGGGGGACGGCGGGAGCTATATTTCCTTCCGGCGGAGCCTGCGGCCGATGCCGGCGAGCGCCCGGTGGCGTTGATCTACGAGGATCTGCCTGTTGCTCTGGTGCGTCTCTCGCCCGGCGGCCAGATCGAGTTCGCCAATCGTCTAGCGCGCGAACTGTTCCATGCGGCGGCGGGAGAAGACCTCGCCGGTGGTTTTCTTGGCGACCGTCTCGAAGGCCTTGGCCGTTCGGTGCGGGACTGGCTTGGCGATGCGAGCCATGGCCGCGGATTGGGTCGTCCCGAAGTTCTGAGGGTGCGCGGGCGCGAGGCCGAGTGCTATGTGCAGGTCACGCTGTCGCAATCCGCCGAAGGCGCCGGTCAGCGGCTTGTCGCGGTGATGAGCGATGCGACCGAACTCAAGACGCTCGAGGCGCAGTTCGTGCAGAGCCAGAAGATGCAGGCGATAGGCCAGCTCGCCGGTGGGGTGGCGCATGACTTCAACAACCTGCTGACGGCGATCTCGGGCCACTGCGACCTGATGCTGCTGCGCCACGACCAGGGCGATCCCGACTATGCCGATCTCGTGCAAATTCACCAGAACGCCAACCGAGCCGCCGCGCTCGTCGGGCAGCTCCTCGCCTTCTCGCGCAAGCAGACGATGCAGCCGCAGGTCCTCGACCTGCGTGACACGCTTTCCGACCTCACACACCTGCTGAACCGCCTCGTCGGGGAGCGCGTGACGCTGAACCTCCATCACGAAGCCGGCCTGCCGCCGATTCGGGCCGATCGTCGGCAGCTCGAGCAGGTGATCATGAACCTCGTCGTTAACGCGCGCGACGCAATGCCCGACGGCGGAGATATCCGGATCGAGTCCCAGTCGATCGTCCTGGCCTCCGATCTCGAGCGTGACCGGGCGAGAGTGCCGGCCGGCCGATACGTCACCGTCAAGGTCGAGGATCACGGCATCGGCATCCCGAGTGAGAAGCTCAGCCAGATCTTCGAGCCCTTCTACACCACCAAGCGGACCGGAGAGGGCACCGGACTGGGTTTGTCTACCGCCTATGGTATCATCAAGCAGAGCGGAGGGTACATCTTCGTCGACAGCGTGGTCGGAATCGGGACGAGCTTCACACTCTACTTCCCGGCCCACGAAGGAGATGGGGCCTTCGAGGCCGCCGCGGATCAGCCCTATGGCGCCCGCACCTTCCGATCGCGCCACCAGCGCGAAGCTGGCGGCGATGGCCGGATGGGTCCCGATGGCGTACTCGCCGATGCACTGCGGGCGACGTCGCCTGGACGCGCCGGGCCACGGCAAGCCGAGCCTGCCGCACCGACGCCTGTTGGTGACGCAGAGCGCCGTGCACGACGAGCAATATTCGGAATAGGCCCGGTGTTGTCGCCTGAAGCCGCAGGAAATGATCGGGCCAACTTGGAACAGGGAACCGTCTCAAACGGAGCGCCGGCCGGACCGTTCGGTGAGCCGGCGACAAAGTTGGAACAGGTGCAAGGTGCCCCTTCGCACGAAGGGGACGCCCCCCAGGCTATGGGGCTTGAGTTTTCGGCGGAGCGGGAGGCTGCCTCGAGTGGCGCTCCGCTGCGTCTCATGCCTGAGGAGCGGATCGACGATACGCCGAAGTCGGCTGCAGTGGACGCCACAAGTGGGGAAAGGGTCGCGGGTGCGGGACCGGCCGATCCTTCGCTCGATGCGATTTCGAAGGCCGTCTCGGAGACCGTCGTGGGCGAGGGCTTCAGCCCGGCGGCACAGGCGCCTGCCGTGAGAGCCGTGGGCGATCTCGACGACATCGAAGCGCGTCTTGCCCGGATGCAGACTGGGCTGAAAGTGGAAGGGGCCGTCGAAACGGAGCTGGCGGGAGCAGGACTTGCCAACGATCGCCTGCGATCGACTGAACCGGAGGTCAGGTCTCCCGGCGATGTGCCGGGTATTGCTGAACTTTCCCCCGATGATCGTCCACCCGGAGGGGTGGGCGCCGAGCCCGTTGCCGAAGCGTCGATGATTGGCGAGCGGCCAATGATACACGAAGTCGATGTCGCTGACCGGGGAGATGACCCGAGCGCCATAGACGCGATACTTCGTCTCGTTCGCGTGAATGATGCGTCGGGCAGCGCGGCTGCGGTGGATGCAGACAATGGAACCGGCGTAAGCATCCCTCCAAATAGCGCCCCCGCCGAGGCGGTGGATGAAGGCAGCCAAGGTGTTTCTCCTGCGGAAGTAGCCGGTTGCATGGCTGCCGAAGCCAGTTTGACCGCGACCTCAGACGAGGACCACACCGCGGACCCGGTCTACGAGACCGGCGACGATATGCAGAAGCGAGTTGCGGCAGGGTCCCTTGAGGCGGCTCCTGGCTATGGGGACCTGGAGGCAGGGACGACGGCCACTCCGCCCGAGCCTGGTGAGGCGGGTCTTGCCGCACCGGCGGGAATGACCGGGGGAGGGGCGGATTCGGGACCGTACAAAGCGCAGACTGCGCTATCTGAGATCGCAAGGCCGGGCGGTTCAGGTGCACCCGATGGGCCGTACGGTTCCGGCGATGCCACTATGGCCCCGGTTTCCACGGATCCTTCACAGTCGGGCGAGGCCGTGATCCTGCTCGTTGAAGACGAGGCGCCCGTCAGGGCGTTTGCGTCGCGGGCACTGCGGATGCGCGGCTATACTGTGATCGAGGCGGAGAACGCCGAACAGGCGCTTGCGACCCTTGCCGATCCCGGTCTGAAGGTCGACGTGTTCGTTACAGATGTCATCATGCCAGGCATGGATGGGCCAAGCTGGGTCCGTCGCGCGCTCGAGACCCGCCCAGGCGTGCGTGTGGTTTTCGTCTCGGGCTATGCCGAGGACTCCTTCGGCGACGAGCAATCCCGCATTCCTAACTCAGTCTTTCTGCCCAAGCCCTTTTCGCTCAGCGAACTTACGGAGACGGTACACGAGCAGATGCACTGAGCAAACGCGGAGCGGTTCACACCCCTTTAGGCTTTCAGGCAAATCACTTGGCATTTGCAGGCCGAGGGTCAGGCCGTGAATCAGACGCGCATTCGGCGGCTCATGCGTTTGATGCCGATCGACCAGAAGCACAACACCAGCAAGCCGAGGAAGGGGCACAAGACCTATCCCTACCCGCAGCACGGGCTGCGAGTGGACCGCCCTCGCCGGGTCTGGTGTGCTGACATCACCTTACTGCCGATGCGGCGCAGAGTTCTCTTTCTGGTGGTAATCATGGATTGGTTCAAGGGCAGGGTTCTGGCCTGGCGCGTCTCGAACACGCTGGAGGACGACTTCTCGGTTGAGGCATTGAACGAGGCCATCCACCGCTTCGGCTCGCCCGGGATCATGAACACGGAGCATGGTTGTCAGTTTACGTCCTTCGCCTGAATCGACCGGCTGAAGCGGGTTGGCACCCGGATCTCGAGAGACGGCAAGGGACGCTGCATTGACAGTGTCTTAGTCCAGCACCCGTGGCGGTCCCCGGGGTCACCTCCGCAAAGCTGGTGCAAATTTCCTGATGGCCTGAGGGCCTGATCAGG
>CAZOHN010000038.1:0-22377 GCA_964579325.1 uncultured Rhodobacterales bacterium | reverse complement strand
GAAGAAGCTCTTCATCATCCAGATCGTGAAGGCGAGGTTGAAGGCGGTGTAGAGCAGGATGATCCCGATATACGATCCCGAGAGACCTACTGCCCGGAACATCAGGATGACGGGGATCACGACGACGATTGCGGGCAGCATCCGCGTCGTCAGAATGATGAAGAGATAGGTGTCGTTGCCCTTGAGCGGAAACCGCGAAAAGCCGAACGCCGCGAGGGTGCCTATCACCAGCGCCAGCAGAACCGACATTGTCGAGATGAAGATCGAATTGAAGAAGTAGCGGTCGAATCCGGTTGGTTCGGGCGCGCCGCCGACGGTCATCGACCGTTCGAACACCGAGCCGAAGTTCTCGAGCGTTGGCGCAAAGACATACTGCTCCGGGATCAGGCCGAAGAACGAGGTCGGCGAGATCGTCGGCGGCACCGACAGGGCCATGCTCTGCGGCTTGATTGCCGTGAAGATGATGAAAAGGACCGGCAGGAAGTAGATGAAGGCGATGACGGCCACCATCAGGGTGTGCCCCCAGCCCGCCTCGCCGACACCGCCGGCGCGACGAAATCCAAGCCTTTCAAGTATCGAGACGTTCTCGGCCATGGATCAGTTTCCCTGCGAGCGCCGGTTGGCGATGTAGAGGTAAAGGTTGGTCAGCACGATCACCATGAACAGCAACAGATAGGAAATCGCGGCCCCCTCACTGGTCTTGTTCTGTTCATTGGCGATGCGGATGAGATGGTAGGAGATGGTCATCGTGTCGTTCCCGCCCTTGGTCAGCAGGATCACGAGATCAGCCAGCTTGAAGGCCTCGATCGTGCGGAACAGCAGCGCGAGCATCAGAAGCCCGCGAATGTAGGGAAAGGTGATCGTCCAGAACTGCCGCCAGCCTGAAACGCGGTCGATCGCGGCCGCCTCGTAGAGATACTTCGGCACCGATACTAGGCCTGCCAGCACAAGGAGCATGACGAAGGGCGACCACATCCAGGCATCTGCGAAGACGATCCCCGCCACAGCGCCGGCCTTGCTGTCCATCAGGATGAACTGCTCGCCAGTGATGCGTTCCATCACGTAGCTGAGGATGCCGAATGTCGGATCATAGTAGTAGGTGAAGAACACGCCCGAGGCCACAACCGAGAGCATCATCGGTGTCAGCACGAGGATGAGGAGATACTTGCGCAAGGGAAACTGCTTGGCAAACAGCAGCGCCAGCAGGAAGCCCACGATCATCTGCGCCGAGACGGTTGCGACCACGAACATCGCGGTATTCACCAGCGCGTTCCAGTTCGCTCCGGCGGCGATGTCGTTGGTCAGCACCCTGACGTAGTTGTTCAGGCCGACGAAGCGGATCGACTGCTGGTTCGACTGGTAGGCGAAGAAGGACAACCCCAGCGACCACAGGAGCGGAAAGATGTTCATCACGAACAGGACCGCGATGGCGGGTGTGACAAGCAGGCCGCCGTAGTACTGGCGCCGGAAGGCGTTAATGACCAAGGACGCGGCGACCAGCGCCGCCATGGCCCCGACAACCCAGAACGACAAGGACGCAGGCAGCATCACGGCAGCGATGATCGACACGGCAAGGCCTACAAGGATCGCCAGTCTCCAATTGTGCGGCACCACGGTGAGAAGTGCCGGTGCGGGGTGGATGGCTGCGGTCATGCTGTTGTCTTGGCCCTGTTCCTGGACAAAAAGGGAGCGCGCGAGAAGTGATCGCGCGCGCTCCGCAAGGGTCACGCCGTTCTACGGTCGTTACTGGATCAGCCCCGCTTCGGTCAGCAGGTCCTGCTGGAACCGGGCGATGTTATCCAGCGTGGTCTTGGCGTCCTGCTTGCCGGTGATGGCAAGGTCGAACTCGTCCTGCTGCTGGGTCAGAAGCTCGAAGAACTGCGGCACATGCCAGACGTCCTTCTGCCAGTCGAGTTGCGGCGCCCAGGCACGGTTCCAAGGACGGTAGTCGACATAGCGCGGGTCCTCGTAGACCGACTTGATGGCCGACTGGCCGCCTCCCGCCGCGAACTGATGCTGGATCTCGGGCGAGAGCCACCACTTCACGAACTCGACTGCCTCGGCGATCTGGGCGTCGGTTGTCCAGGTCGTCAGCACGAAGGGCTGGCCGCCGATGTTGGACCAGCGGACCATCTGGCCGTCGGCACCCATGACACCCGGCATCTGGCCGAAAACGAGCTTGTCGGAGACCTTCGACGAGTTCGGATCGAGCGAGGCTTCTCCCAGACCGATCCAGTTGATGTTCATGGCCACCTTGCCTTCGCGGAACAGCTCGTCCGACTTGAAGATGTCCATCGTGCCGGTCCGGGCGACCGGCGGCATGAGCTCGATCATGCTGAGATACTTCTCAAGCGCGGCCACCGCCTCGGGCGAGTTCACCACGCCTTCGGCCTGGCCGTTCGGGACCTGCGTTTCGTCCCAGATGTCGCCGCCCATCTGCCAGATGAAGCCGTTGATCTGCATCGACGAGAAGTCGTAGCCCTTGCCGGCCTGATAGGCGATCCCGTAGAAGTCGTCGTCGGCCGGAGCGCCCGCCAGCATCTCGCCCTTCGCACGTCGGAAGAACTCGCCGACGTTGCGGAAGTCGTCCCAGGTCATCGCATCCAGTTCTTCACCCGTGCAGGGCAGCTTCTTGCCGTAGCGTGACTGGAAGTTCGCCTGTTCGTCCGGATGGCAGATGATGTCCGCCCGGGCGAAGTTCACCAGCACGTCGGGGAACTGCGGGAAGCCGTAGAAGTTCTCCGACTTGTGAGGATAGGTCGCATAGGCATTCAGCGGGTTCGGGTGGATTGACTTGAATGTCTCCATGAAGGCCGGGTCCGCTTCCAGAAGATCGTTGATCTTGCGGAAATAGCCGCCTTCGACGAAAGCCCCCAGCCACTGCGAGTCCGAAACGATGAAGTTGTACTTCTGTTCGCCGGAGGTCAGCGAGGCGTTGACGCGGGTGTAGAAGTCGGGCCACGGGATGAAGTCCACCTCAAGCTTCACGGTGTTTCCCGAGGCGGGGGTGTACTGCTCGTCGAAGAATTTCTTCATGATGCGCGTCGGCGGCCAGTCGGGCACCGCCATCGTCAGCACGACGTCCTCGGCATAGGCGAGGGTCGTGGTGCCCCCCACCAGCATTGTGGCGGCAAGGCTTGCGGCCGTTGCCAGCCCCTTCGCATTCCTCATCATGGTCATGTCAGGTCTCCTCCCTTTGTTGTCCGGTTTGCTTCGTCGCCAGGGGTCAGGCCATCGCTCGGCCGTCCGTGGCGCGGAAGATGTGAAACTTGCCAGCGTCGATTGCGAGCGGCACCGAGTCGCCGGGGCGCATCCCGAGTGCCGCAGCCTCCGGTAGCACCATGCGCAGCGTTTCGCCGCCGGCCACGACCGAAACGACGGTGACGTCCCCCAGAGGTTCAACCAGATGCACCTTGGATGGGACACTACCTTCCCCGTCTGCCGCGATTCGCAGATCGCTGGGTCGAATGCCAACCAGCGCGGCTTGGCCGGCACCGTCGGCTGCAAGCCGGCGGGGAGCGGCGAACTGGCCCAGCGGCGTCTCCAGTGTGTCGGCATCCTGGCCAAGTGTCGCCCGCACCATGTTCATGTGCGGCGAGCCAACCTTGCCCGCCACGTAGGTATCGACAGGGCTCTCATAGAGTTCATCGGGCGTTCCGCGCTGGACCACCGCGCCGTCGCGCATCACCGCAATCTCTTCACCCATCGACAGCGCCTCCAACTCATCGGGCGTGGCATAGATGATGGTCATGCCGAACTGCCGGTGCAGCCGCTTCAGTTCCGCCCGCATGTCATGCCGCAGCTTTGCGTCGAGGTTGGTCAGCGGCTCGTCGAGGAGCAGAATCTTCGGCCGCCGGATGAGTGACCGGCCAAGCGCCACGCGCTGCTGCTCGCCTCCCGAAAGCGTGTTGGGCTTGCGCTCCAGCCGGTGCGACAGCTTGAGCATCTCCGCGGTTTCCTTGACCCGCTGGTCGATCTCGTCGCGCGCGACCTTTTCCTCTCGTAAAGGATACGCGAAGTTTTCGTAGACGGTCAGGTGCGGATAGAGCGCGAAGGACTGAAACACCATCGACACGCCACGACCCGCGATGGGCGCCGAGGTCATGTCATGGCCGAATATCTCAAGCTGCCCGTCGTCGGGTTGAACCAGCCCGGCGATCGTGCGCAGGGTGGTGGTCTTTCCGGCCGCGCTGGGTCCGAAAAGGACGAAGAAGCAGCCCTCGACAACGTCGAACGTCAGATTGTCGAGCGCGCGCACCGAGCCGTAGGCCTTCGAAACGCCCGCCAACCTCAAAGCAGTTCTGTCCGTTCGCGTCATTCAGGTATCCTGTCGTCCATCCGGTCGGACCGGTCATTCCTTGGGGACATGTGATCGGCACCTTGCTGTCGCTCAGGCCGATTTGTCCGGTCAATTCCAAGAGGTCCGGTCACTGCCTGCAGTTCATTCCCTCGCGTTTTCCCATAGGCCACTGCGAGCCGATCTCAGCACGGCATCCGTCACGAGATCAGTCGCGAGGGCTTCCCGGAAGGTTGGAGCCGCCGCCTTGCCACCGCCGAGTCCGTCGATGAAGTCAGCGGCCTGGTGGATGAAGGTGTGTTCGTATCCGATCTGCAGCCCCGGCACCCACCATTTTTCCATGTAGGGATGGTCACCATCGGTGATGTGCACCGAACGCCAGCCGCGGGTGCGCCCCTCGTCGCGGTGGTCGAAGTACTGCAGCCGGTGAAGGTCATGCAGATCCCAGGCGATCGAGGCATGCTCGCCGTTGATTTCCAGAGTGTAGAGGGCCTTGTGACCGCGCGCATAACGAGTCGCCTCGAAGGTGGCGAGGGACCCGTTGTCGAACCGGGCGAGGAACAGGCTCGCATCGTCGATGCCGACCTTCTCGGTCTTTCCCGTCAGGGTGTGGTGGCGTTCCTTGATGAAGGTCTCGGTCACGCCCGAAACGGTCGAGATGCCGCCGTTGAGCCACATGGCCGTATCGATGCAGTGCGCGAGCAGGTCGCCGGTAACACCGGAACCGGCCACGCCCACGTCGAGCCGCCAGAGGCCCTGCCCGCCTTGCGGCAGATCCGCCGAAATCGTCCAGTCCTGCAGGAACTTGGCACGATAGTGGAAGATCTTGCCAAGCCGTCCCTCGTCGATGAGCTGCTTGGCGAGGGTGACGGCGGGAACGCGGCGGTAGTTGTACCACACCATGTTCGCCACGCCGGCCTTCTCGACGGCGTCCACCATCGCCCGCGACTCGGCCGCGGTCCGGCCGAGGGGCTTTTCGCACATCACCATCTTTCCCGCCTCGGCCGCGGCGATGGCGATCTCCATGTGCGTGTCGTTGGGGCTGGCGATGTCGATCAGGTCGATCGACTTGTCCTCGACCAGCCGGCGCCAGTCGGTGACGCTGTCCTGGTATCCCCACTGCTGCGCGAAGGCCTGCGCCTTGTCGGCGTTGCGCGCGCAGATCGTCTTGAGAACCGGCCGATAGCCGAGGTCGAAGAAATGCGGCGCCTGGGAGAAGGCGTTGGAATGGGTGCGGCCCATGAAGCCGTAGCCGACCATCCCGATGTTGAGCGTCTTGCCGGCCATCTCAGGCCACCCAGCCGTGCGCGTCGCGCACCTTGATCATCGCGCCCAGAATGTCGTTCCAAGTCTGCTGTTGCAGCATCATCTCGTTGGGGAACATGCAGCCATCCCAACAGATGTGCTGGAACGCACGGGTCAGCTCGCCGTCTGCTCCTCGCAGCCACATGCCGGCATGTTTGGTGATGTCGAGCCGTCCGTTGGGGTCGTTCACCATGCAGTGCCGGCCGGTCTTGTCGTGATAGCCCATGCCCTTCACCGTGCCGTCATTCTGGGCGACGTGGAAGTCGATGGTCCAGGGGCGCAGCGCGTCAGTCATTCTGCGCAGCGCTGCATCCAGGACGTCCTGATCCTTCCAGTCGAACCCATCCGGCAGCAATGCCGCCTCGGGCGCGTTGTAGCCCATCGTGTAGAGCAGCGTATGCGCCATGTCGGCCTGGAACCCGATGATCCCGGGGCGGTCGGTCGCCTCCATCGTGTCGATCACCGCTTTCCACGAATGCATGCCGCCCCAGCAGATCTCGCCCTCGGCCGCGAGACGCTCGCCGAAACCCTCGGCCACGTCGCAGGCCTCGCGCCAGGTCTGGGCGATGCGTTTGGTGCTGCCGGCCGGATCGGCCGCCCAGTCGGCCGGACTGGCTGCGGAATCGATGCGGATCACGCCATAGCTGCGCACGCCCAGATCGCGCAGTCGCTTGCCCAGTTCGCAAGACTTGCGGACGTTGGCGACGAACCTTGCGCGGTCCTCGTCCGACCCCATCGCCGATCCGCCCCCGACCGGAGGCCAGACCGGCGCGACGATCGAGCCGATCGCAAGGCCGTGCGCCGCGACCTTGTCGGCAAGGGCCTTCACCTCGTCGTCGGTGAAGTCGATATTGGTGTGGGGGGCGGCGTGAAAGATGTCGATGCCGTCGAACCGGGCGCCGCCGACCTCCGCACCGGCAGTAAGCCGGATCATCGTGTCGAGGTCTATCGGTGGCTCGGAATCGGCGCCCTTACCCACCAGGCCAGGCCACATTGCATTGTGGAGCCTCGGAAAAGTGTTTCCGGCCACGATCACCCCTCCCGTGTGGAACGTTCTTTTCGTTGAGGGTAGACAGGAAATGGTCTTGCTGTCCACAACTGTTATACTAGTGTGACAGGATGAGTGTCGATCTTTCCTCAGTGCGGCTGGACCGGGCACGCCCCCTGCGGGATCAGATCTACCCGGTGGTGCGCCAATTGCTTTTGACAGGCGCCATCCAGCCCGGCGAGTTCATTGACGAAAAGGCCATCGCCGCCCAGCTGCAAGTCTCGCGCACGCCGGTCCGCGAAGCGGTGAAGCGGCTGGTCGATGAGCGCCTGGTCGAGGTGTTCGCCCAGTCGGCCACGCGCGCCGCCCGCGTCGACCGAAAGGAAATCAGGGAGTCCTTTCTGATCCGCCGTGCGCTCGAGATGGAAAGCGCCGTCCAGGCAGCACCGCGCATGACACAACAACACGCCGACCGGCTGGCCGAAATCATAGGAGCCCAGGCAAAGGCTGTGGAGCGGCATAACTATATCGAAGCCATCGCCCGTGACGACGACTTCCACCACTATATCGCGATGATCAGCGACCTGCCCAGGCTGTGGAGCACGATCGAGATCTCGAAGGCCCAGCTGGACCGCTGCCGCCACATGATGCTGCCGCGCCGGGGAGAAGCAGCGGTGACACTGGAACATCATCGCATGATCGTTCGTGCCCTGAACAGCAAGGACCCCGAACTGGCCCAACGCGCCATGAAGGATCACCTTGAAACCGCCTACCGAAGCACTGACGCGGTACTGGATGGGCTGTCCACGAGTTGAACGGGTCTTTCTGCCAGAAGGCTGCCCGTTCACTCTTTCGCCGGCGCAAGCCTGCAGCGCGATGCCCGGCGCAGGCATGTCTGATCGAGATGCCGCGGCCTCCAGACCGGAAAGGCTGTCACGTCGTGGCGCTGATGTAGTCGGGCACGATCCCCGACCGGGCTACGTACCCGTCGATATCCTGTCCGGCAAAAAGGCCATGATCCAGAACCAGCACCGTCCCGAGACCTGCCGCGCGCCCACCGAGCACATCGGTGTGCAACGTGTCGCCCACCATCGCGATGCGGTCGTGCGGGATGCCTGGCAGGCGTGCCAGAACGTCATCGAATGCCTCGGGGTAGGGCTTGCCGAAGAAGACCGGCTCAACCCCTGTTGCGTCGGCAAGGGCATGGGCGTGAAAGCCGGGTTCAAGAGAGAGCCCCGCCTCGCGCGGGGCGACCAGATCGGGGTTCGCCACGACCAGGGGGCGCGGTCGCTGCGCCAGCGCGTCCTGCAAGGCATTGTGCGTCGCTGCAGTCAAGTTTGCGCTCGACAGCATCAGGAAGGCATCGACTTGCGGCCGTTCATCCGCGGACCAGTGGCAGATATCGGCGTCGATGTCTGCAAAGGTGTCGCCCGCGGCGGCTATCGCCCCCCAACGCGCGCCCGGTGCAATCCCGGACAGCCGCGCCACCGCCACGTCGCGGCTTGCAACGACTTCCTCCATCGTGAAGTCGAATCCCAGCTTGTGGAACTTGGCATGGGCGGCGCTGCGCGGGTCGCTTGCGGCATTCGTCAGCACGACCATCCGCTTGCCAAGCGCGCGCAACCCCGCCATGCGGTCCACCGCACCGGGTATCGGCGTCAGGCCGACGTTCAGCACACCAAATGCATCCAGGATGAAGGCATCGAACCGGTCTGCCACTTCGGCGAGGTTGGAGATCCGCTGCGCCCGGGCCGGGAATGACGCTTCGGGCAGTCGGTGACGGACCTCTTCATACCGAGTGAAGGCAGTTTCGGTGGACGGCGTTTCAAGACGTATCATCGGGCGGCGCCTCAGTTCTCGGCGGAGGCGAGTTGCGCCATTGTCCCGCTGGCGGCAGCGATATCGGCAAAAGAGAAGCGATCGCGCATCTCGTGCGCGTGCATCACGGCCTCGCGGTAGAATTCGGCAGGAAAGCCCAATGCGGTCGCCTTGGTCGGGCCACCAGCAGCGGCAAGGTAGCGCTCCAGAACCGCGACCGGAACGGCCATTTCCAGGCATTCCGCGCGAAGTTCGGGCCAGATCTTTGCCATTTTCGCGTTGAACGCCTCGGCCCCCTCCGCATCAAGGGCCTTGCGGCGAACCAGGGGCAGACATTGTGCTGCCACCTCGGCCCCCATGCGGGCAACCATCCCGGCCTCGTCGATCACCGTAGGCCCCACCTGAGGCGGGCTGTCGCTCGACAGGAAATGGTGCTGGATGCGCGCCATCGTCAGTGTGGCGACACCCACCTGCTGCCCGTGCAGCGACCCGGGATGGCGCTCCCCGGCAAAGCAGTCGAGGTAATGCGAGATCTGATGCTCGCCCATCGAGCCATGGTTCGAGACACCGGTGAAGTTGATCCCCAGCCCGCAGAGTGTGAGCACGCGAAACAGCGTACCGATCGCTTCGATGTCGCCCTCGGCCACACCCTTGGCGTGACCCATCAGCTTGATCTCGTCGGGGATCTCGATGACGTAGGGTTCGTGGCGATACATCGTGCCGAACATGCGGTGCGACATCCACCAGTCGATCTGGGCGACCGACCGGCACAGGCAATCGCCGAAGCCCGCAGCATTGAGGTAGGCCGGGGCCGAGGCGCAGACCTCGAGGTCAACGAAGAAACCTGCCGGGTTCTGCGCAGGCAGCGACACCTTCAACCCGCTGTCGAGAGTGATCGACGCGGTCGATGACGTGTAGCCGTTCATCGAACCCGCCGTGCCGAAGACGCAGTATCCACGTCCGTTCTGCAAGGTGGCAAATTTCGTCAGATCGTTAATCGTGCCGGACCCGACCGCGACGGCAGAAGGAAAGTCCTTCAACCGCTCCGTCAGGTCGCGAACCGTAGCCATGTCGGCGTGGGGTGATGCGAGAATGATCTCGGTGACCGGGCCCCTTACCCGCAAGGCACGCGCCACCCGCTCCCCCATCGCACGGTATGTGGCAGGATCGCAAACCACGGCAAAGGGTGGGACAAATCCGAGGTCCGTCACCAGATCGGCTTCGCGGCCCCTGAGGGATTCCGAAAACACGATCCGATACGGCGCCGCCGGAAAGCGGTGACCGGTCAGCGGGCTATACCAGGTGCCTTCACAGATCTCGTCGATCAGTTCGGTCCAGTTGAACGCCTGGGCATGAGTGGGAATCACAGGCAATCCTCCGGGCCGCTAGCGGTTTCACATTTGCTATTTACTGATAGCATTTGTCAAGTTTTGCTCTTCTGCTAGAGTTCCTCCCGAGCAAAGGGGGCTGCATGGGCCGCAAGAACGAGATCGCGTTTGCGAATGACCCGGTTCGCTGGGCGGCGTGGCTCTACCATGGCGAGGGCCGCACTCAGAACGAAGTCGCCCAGGATCTCGGAGTCAGTCGGCAAAGCATCGCGAACTATCTCGCCGAGGCGCGAGCGCGCGGGTTGGTATCGGTGCGCCTAGCGCCCGACCTGCTCAGCTCCCATGCGCAAGCCGAGGCGCTTGTCAGTCGCTACGGGCTGGAGGGCGCGCACCTCCTGCCCGAGGCCCAGACCCCCGAACAGGCGCGCCAAAGCGTGGCCACGGGCGGCGGAAGGGTTGTTGCGGCCCTGATGCGGGACGGATGGACCCTCGGCGTATCGGCGGGGCGCACGCTTTCGGCGCTGGCAGCGCGAATGCCCTCGGTACAATTCCCGCGATCGACCGTGATCCAGATTGCCGGAAGTTCGATCATGGGCGCAGCCACCTCTCCCGAGGTCTGCACCAGCAGCATCGCGTCTGCCCTCGGGGCACATTGCATCAACCTGCACGCGCCCGCCTATGTCGGTACGCCAGAGCTGACCCGGATGTTGCTGGAAGAACCGGCCATTGCACGGCACTTCGAGATGATTTCCGCGTCGCACATCATCGTGTTCGGGATCGGTGAACTGACCGGGGACACCAACATAGACCAACCGCCCTATCTCGACGCCCGCGTTCGCGACGACTACCGCGCACGCGGTGCAAAGGGGTTGGTTTTCGGCCGTTTCCTGAATGCAAGCGGCATCGAACAGGACGGACCGCTCCGCGACCGGACCATGGCGATCTCGCTCGAGGCCGCGCGCGCAATTCCGGTGCGGATCGCGGTGGTGAGCGGTCGGACAAAGCACGTTGCGCTGCGCGCAGCGTTGGCGGCGGGGCTGGTCACGCACCTTGTGATTGACGCGGGGTTGGCGGGGTTGCTCTTGTCGGACCACGAGGGGGAGAGCGCTCAATGACCGAATGCGTGATCGGGATCGACAGTTCGACCCAGTCGACCAAGGCCATTGCCTGGGATCGACACGGCAACATGCTGGCGGAGGGGCGCGCGCCGGTCGAAATGTCATCGCCAGCGCCGGACTACTTCGAGCAGGATCCCGAGGGATGGTGGCAATCCGCCTTGACGGCGATCCATCAGCTTGGAGGCCATGTAGATCTCAGCAAGGCGCAGGGCCTCGCCATTTCCAACCAGCGCGAGACGATGGGATTTCTCGACAGCGCCGGACGTTCGGTCCGGCCCGCGATCGTCTGGCTGGATGGACGCGCCCATCTCGAGGCAGAAACCTTCTCCCGGGAGTTCGGCCCCGAGGCGATACTCAACCTGACCGGCAAGCATGCCGATCTGACGCCTTCGGTCTACAAGATCGCCTGGGTACGCGCGCACGAACCCGAGCGGCTTGACCAAAGCGCGCACCTCGTGGACGTCCACGGCTTTCTCGTTCAGCGACTGACCGGAAGGCTCGCCACAAGCTGGACCAGCGCCGACCCCTCTGGTCTGTATGAAATCTCGGGTAAGCGCTGGAGCGGGGAGTTGCTCGCGCGGCTCGGCCTCGGGGCGGACAGAATGGCCCCGGCACACCCGCCCGGAACAGTACTCGGGGTAGTCTCGGCAGGAGCGGCTGCGGCAACCGGTCTGCCGGAAGGCTTGCGGGTCATCGCTGCGGGCGGTGACGGGCAATGCGCCGGCCTCGGTGTGAACGCGATGCAATCGGGGACGAGCTACCTGAACCTCGGGACGGCAATCATCACGGGCGCTTGGTCTGCAAGCCCCCGCGTCGGTCAGCACTGGCGCACGATGATCTCACCGACCGGCGAGGGGTATTTCCTGGAAGGCGCGATGCGCGCGGGCACATTCCTTGTCGACTGGTTCGTGAAGACGTTCATCGACCCGCAGGCCACCGCAGCCACCTTCGATGCACTGAACCGATCTGCAGCCTCGTTGCCCCTGGGCAGCGAGGGCGTCACCGTGAGCCCCTATCTTTCGGGCTGCATGAACCCGCATTGGGAAGGTCGCGCCAAGGCGGCGTTCTTCGGCCTCGGGCCGTCGCACGGCAAGGCGCATCTTTATCGCGCGGTGCTGGAGGCGCTGACGGGTGAAATCGCACGTACGATCGTTGCCATGCGCAACGAGGGTGTTCCCGTCGACCGGATCGTCGCCGTTGGCGGAGGAGCAAACTCGGCACTGTGGCGCCGGATGCTGGCCGATGCAACGAGCTTGCCTCTCACCGTCAGCACCTCGCTCGAGGCCTCCTCTCTCGGCGCGGCGATGACGGCTGCGGTGGCGATCGGCTGGTACAGCGGCTTCGACACGGCCGCTGCCGCAATGAGCAGCACGAACCTGACGGAAGAACCCGATCCCTCGCAGCGCGCCGGCTGGGACGCTCTTCTGATACGGCAGGACCGGCTCAACCGGTTCGTCTGCGCGGAAGCCGCCGTCGGACAGGCGGCGGCCAGCTAATCACCCCATGCTCCGGGGGCGCCGGTAGGCCGCCGATGGCTTGCCCGCCCGCCCCCGGTTCGGCACTGCTCAGGCGTCGATGCGCGCGCCGGATGCCGCGTCGAAGATGTGCAGCTTGTCTGCCGCAACGGCCAGGGACAGTGTTTCGCCCGCATGTGCCTGGGTGTTGCGAGGTGCCACCACGACGAATTCCTCGCTCGCGACGTCGAGGTGCAGGACGACCTCGGCCCCGGTCTTTTCGGCAATCAGCAGCTTTCCCTTAATCGGACCGTTCTCGACGATCGCCACGTCGGTGGGCCGTATCCCGCAAGTGACGCTCCGGCCGGCATGTATCGCAAAGCTCTGGGGGAGCTGGATGTCGATGTTGCTGTCGCGAAACGTCACGATCCCGTTCTCCGCGACGATCTGCCCGTTCAGGCAGTTGATCCCCGGCGAGCCGATGAATTCGGCCACGTAGCGGCTGTTGGGTCGGTCATAGAGGTCGTCAGGCGTGCCGGCCTGAGCGATGGCACCATCGCGCATCAGAACGATCTTGTCGGCCATGGTCATCGCCTCGATCTGGTCATGCGTGACATAGATCGTGGTGGCCTTGAGGCGGTTGTGCAGTTGCCGGATCTCGACGCGCATGTGGGCGCGTAGCTTGGCATCGAGGTTGGACAGGGGTTCGTCGAACAGGAACACCTTCGCATCGCGCACCATTGCACGCCCCATCGCAACACGCTGGCGCTGCCCGCCCGAGAGCTCCCGTGGATAGCGGTCAAGGTAGTCGGTGAGGTTCAGCACGCTTGCCGCCTCGGCAACCTTTGCCGCGATCTCGGCTGGCTTCAACCCGGCCACTTCGAGGCTGAAGCCGATGTTGTCCCGCACCTTCATCGTCGGGTAGAGCGCATAATTCTGGAACACCATGGCGATGTTGCGGTCGCGCGGATGGGCGTCGTTCACCACCTTGCCGTCGATCGCGATCTCGCCTTCGGAAATGGTCTCAAGCCCGGCGGTCATCCGCAGGAGAGTGGTCTTGCCGCAGCCCGAGGGGCCGAGCAGCACAATGAACTCGCCGTTGTCGACGTGCAGGGACAACCCCTGCATCACCCGCACGGCGCCATAGGCCTTGCCGACCCCGCGATAATCGACTGTCGCCATCAGAGGCCTGTCCTTGTCAATACTTCTGCCGCGTGGGGGTTACGCAGATTTCCTGCACCAGCGCATTCTGCGGCAGGTTGTAGGCATTAAGGATCAGGTCCGCGACGATGTCGGACCCGATACCGCCACCGATGCTGGCCTTGTTGGCCTTGTAAGCGGCGAGCGTTCCCTCATCCAGCACACCCGACAGCACCTCGGTCTCGATCACACCGGGCGACAGCACAATTACCCGCACATCGTAGTCGGACAGATACCCTCGCAACGACTCCGACACTGCATGAACGAAGAACTTGGTGCCGGCATACACGGTATGGTCGGGGTAGACCTTCCGCCCCGCGATCGAACTCATCATGACCAGCGTGCCGTGGCGGCGGGCCATCATCCCCGACATCACCGCATGGACCGCGTTCATCACACCCTTGGTGTTGATGTCGATCATCTCGTCCCACTCTTCGGGCGGCTGACGACCTATGTCGGCTAGTCGCGCGATGCCCGCGTTGGCGAACATCATGTCGACCGGTCCGAAGGCGGCCTCCGCCTCGGAGACGGCGGATGCGATTGCGTCGCGGTCGCGGACATCGACCTCGCGGCAGAGCGCGTCGGGCAAGCCCATCGCGACCATGCGGTCGATGCGTCGGGCCATCATCAGAACGGGGTGGCCGGCGGCCGAGAAGGCCCGCGCCGTGGCCTCACCGATACCGGAACTCGCGCCGGTGACTGCTATGAGCGGCTTTCTGGTCAAGGTCTGCCTCCGAAGACTTCGCGAACGCGGCGCAGGGCCGCCGCGTTCGCTCCTCGTGATCCCGCGCCTGCGATCAGCCGGCGACGATTGCGTCGGTAGCCTGGGCGATATCGTCCATCGCCTCCTTGGCCGAGGCATACTCCCCGGCAAAGTACTTGCCGAGCCGGACGGGAATGGTGTCGTTCGCCAGTTCCGCCCATTCCGGCAGATCGGGCTCCGACCCCATGTCCAGCGCGATGGTCTCGCGGACAACGTTCAGGTGGCGCGTTGTACCCGCACCGACGCGGTTGTTGGCGATGATCCGCGGGTCGTCATAGACGCTGCCGCGGGTCGGTCCGGTGCCGCCGCCGAGGGCGGTGATCAGCACCTGGGTGTCGTAGGACGTCGCCCACTGCATGAAGATCCACGCCGCATCCGGGTTCTTGGAGTTGCGCGACACCGCAAGCGACGAGCCGCCCTGGTGGCCGACGCCGGGGATCTCGCCGTATCCGGTATCCGCGACAGTCCGCAGCGCCTTGGGGGCGGGGCAGCGGGCGGCCGACATGAGGCCCGAGACCTTGGTGGCGCTTGGGTCGTCGAAGTAGGGGAAGAATTCGCCCCAGCTCATCATCGACGCCGCGACACCCTGCGCAACCGACTGGCCCTGCCCGTCCCATGTCCAGCCATCGACACCCGGGGGCATCGTGGTCTTGAGCCGGTCCCAGTACTCCATCGCCGCAAGTCCGGCCTCGTCGTTGCCCGTGAACTTGCCGTCCGATCCGAAGATCGACCCGCCATGTCCCCAAAGCCACGCCGTCCAGTCGCATTCCAGACTGTAGTGACCCGACTTCATCTGGCCCGTCGAGCCGTACATGTCCGGGCCCTTCGTCTCGGTGATCGCCTTTGCCTGCTCGTAGTACTCCTCGAGCGTTTTCGGAGCCTGGAAGCCCATCTCGTCCCAGATGTCCTGGCGGTACTGCATGATGAAGATCGGAATGTCGTAGGGTACGCCGACCCAGCGGTCCTCGTACTTGGCGATCCCGTCCACCAGCGCCGGGAGGAAATCGTCGATGTTGTAGTTCGGCATCGCCAGATCGGGCTTGGCCTCAATCTGTTCGCGCGGGTCGAACACGTCGCGGCTGACCGAGGCCGCCCAGCTCTGGTCGATGTAGTAGAGGTCGTAGCTGCCAAGTTGCGAGGCGATGTCCAGCGTCAGCTTCTGCAGGACCTGCTCCAGCGGCAGCACCTCGATCTCGACCTTCATGCCCGAGGCCGCCTCGAAGAACTGCTTGAGCTGGCTGTTCAGCGCATTCGATGGCGGTGTCGATTCCGTCGCCAGCTTCAGCGTCGTTCCCGCGAAGGGCTTGGAGACCTCGCGCACCCAGTCAAGCATGGCCGAATCCGGCTCCAGCCCTTGCGCAAGAGCGGGCGTCGCCCGGAATGGGCGCACGAGGCCCGAACCAAGGACACCAGCCCCCAGTCCCAGCACACCGGCGTTGCGCAGGAACGACCGGCGGTTCATCCGCCCCTTGACGTAGTCATCGACGATCTTGGCTCTGTATAGCTTCTTGTCGCTGTCTTTCATGGTTTCATCCTCCCGAGATGCTTGTCGTTTGGTCGTAGGTGTCATTGCTTTACGGAGCCCAGCGTGAGGCCGCGCACGAGGTGCTTCTGCACGAGCAGAATGAAGATGAACGCCGGGATCATCGCCGCCGCCCCGAGCGCGGCCATGTTGCCCCAGGCGGTGCCGGTGGAGGTCACGAAGGTCGACGCCACGACCGGAACGGTCTTCAGCCCGGTCTGCGTCAGCGTCAGGACGAACAGGAATTCGGTCCACGAGAATATGAAGCACAGCACCGCGGTCGCGGCCATGCCGCCCTTCACGATCGGCAGGATGATGCGCCTGAAGATCAGCCAGCGCGACGCGCCATCCACCATTGCACTTTCGTCGATCTCGGCCGGGATGTCATCGAAGAAACTCTTCATCAACAGGACAGCCAGCGGCATGTTCATGATCGCGTGGATCAGAACGATACCCGAATACGTGTCCAGAAGGCCTACGTCCTTGTAGATGAAGAACATCGGGATGGCTACGGCGACCGGCGGCATCATGCGCGTGGAAAGAACCCAGGCCACGAACTGATGCCTTCCCCGGAACTGCATCCGGCTGAGGGCATAGGCGGCCAACGTGGCCACCGCGACGGAGATCATGGTAGAGAACAACGCGATGACCACAGAATCCCACAGCCGCGGCCCCATTCGCCAGTTGCCACCGCCCGGCAGCACCTCGCGCTGCTCGCCGAAGCCGAAGCCGAACGAGATGCCGAACACCTCTTCGAAGTTCCGCATCGTCGGCTCGAACGACCACACATGCGGTGGATAGTTGAAGATCTCGCGCCCGTCCTTGAAGGCAACCGTCAGCCAGTAGTAGAGCGGAAAGGCGAAAAGCGCGACGACAGCCCAGCCCGCCAGGGCACGGATCGTCCGGGACGAGCGGGACCGGACCATCATTACCAGCGCACCTTTGCAATCCAGATGAAGAGGTTGGCAATGATCAGGATGATGACGAGCGTGAACAGCGACAGGGTCGCGCCGTAACCCCACTTGATGAAGCTGAAGGTCTGCTGCCAGCTGTACAGCGACAGGGTATAGGTTGCAGTGCCCGGCCCACCGCTGGTCATCACGAACACGTAGTCGAACATGCGAAAGACATCGATCCCGCGGATCAGGATGGCGACGGCGATCACCTTGCGCAGCAGGGGCAGGGTGATCCTCCGGAACACCATGAAGGCAGAAGCGCCGTCCAGCATCGCCGCCTCATAGGGCTCGGCCGGCAGGGAGCGCAAACCGGCAAGGAAGATCAGCACCATGAACGGCGTCCATTGCCAGACATCAGCCAGCATCACCCCCCAGAGCGCCGTCGACGCGGTGGACAGGATCGGCGAGGTCTTGTCGAGGATGCCGAGCGCCTCAAGCACATAGGTGATCACGCCGAACTCGGCGTCCTGCATGAGCAGGAACATCATTCCCGTGATCGCCGGCGGCACCACGAGCGTCAGCGTCAGCAACGTGCGCAACAGGCCGAAGCCGAACTCCTCGGCGTCCAGAAGGAGGGCGATGGCCATGCCGAGTACGACCTCTACCGTCAGCACGACCGCGAAATAGAACATCGTGATGCCGAGGGCCTGCCACATCCGCGCATCGCCGAAGAGCTGGCGCCAGTTGGACGCGCCCACGAACTTGAGCCCACGCTCCCTCGGCACATACTCGTGAAAGCTGAGCCACACATTGTAGAACAGCGGAAGAATGGTGAAGGCCACCAGCATGACGACAAGCGGCATGAGCCATATCAATGGACGGTCCGCAGATAGTGCCCGGATCATCGCGAATTCGCCTTCCCGCCGCCGCGCCGCAGTGTTCGCCACAAGACCATTTTGCAATATTTTCTGGCATGTCACAAATCCTTGTGCAACAAATTTCTAACCCGCTACAAAAGTGCAAAGCGTTGACGAACCACCGTTTGCCAGCTTGGGTGCGGACGGCAGAGATGGGCCGCGTATGAGCAGAGTAGACGAGCATTTGCCAGCCGCCGGGCACCAGTCGAGTGCGGTCGACGACGGCATCGCCCGGGTGGCGCATCAGTACTACGTGCTCGGCCTGACACAGGCGGACATCGCAAAGCGACTCGGGATCACGCGGTTCAAGGCGCACCGGATGCTGGCACAGGCGCGGGAACGCGGCATGGTGCGGGTCCAGCTCAACGTGTCGTCTGCGCCCCGGCTGGCGCTTGAGGACCAGCTCTCGGAGAGGTTCGGCCTGCATGCAGCCTATGTGTGCCCATCCGATACGACGGCTGACTTTCCGCTTTCTTCCGTCATCGGTCACTACGCCGCGTCGATCGTTGCGCCGGTCATCGAGGATGGCATGACGATCGCGGTGTCCTGGGGGGCAACGCTCCGCGCGCTGGCGACGGCGCTCGAGCCGGTCGCGGCGCAGAACCTGTCGGTCGTCCCCCTGCTGGGGTCGCTTGCGACCAGATCGACCATCGACCGTTACGAGGCCTGTTCGGTCCTGGCGCAGCGATTGAATGCCGAATGCTTCTATCTGCCGGGACCAATCCTGTGTGACAGCCCCGAGACAAAGGCCGCCATCGATGCCCAGCCGGTGATCCGCGAAACACTGAGCAAGGCCCGCGAGGCGCAAATGGCCTTGCTGAGCATCGGGGGAACAACGATGTCGAGCCTGTTCGACTCCGGCGTCCTCTCGGCCGAGGATCGCGACTCGGCCGTTGCTGCGGGCGCGGTCGGCAATCTGCTGGGCCGGTTCATCGGCAGCAACGGGCGTCAGATTGACCACCCTCTCAATCGACTGTGCCTCGGCATCGGCCCGGAGGAGATCCGCAGCGTTCCGGTACGGATCCTCTGCGCGGGCGGGCCCAACAAGCTCACGGCCATCGCCGGCGCCCTGCGGGTCGGCGTGGCGACCATGCTGGTTACCGACGAGATGACGGCAACTTCGCTTCTGGCTCTCTAGTCGAGCTGCTCGTGCAACCCGTCGGCCGCCGACGGTGAACCAAGCCGGGTTTGCCGGAGGCTCCAACTCCCGGGCAGGATAGTTCATGCTGCGCACGACGACGAACCATTCTGTTCCTGAAGATCGCGTACGCGCTGCCCATCCGGTCGTCAGCATCGAAGGCCGCGAACACTTGCGTTCGGCTACCGTCGCCCGTTGGTGGATTCCGCTTGGACTCTGCGCCCTTCGGGCGCGGCTCGTAACCTACTCTTCACGCACGTGTGGCATGTTCCTTGCGCGGTCGATCCCGATGCGCGTCAGTTCCTTTTGGGGCAAGTCGGATATTCAGGGTCGAGAACTACCAATTCGGTTGAAAACAGCCGCGACACTCCGTAACCGCTTGAAGGCCTGAACTGCCTGCTCGCCCGGTGGTCTTCTGCCTAGGAACGACAAGAAGCCGCCGGGGCGAAGCCGGCAAGACAACGACAGGCCTGGATGCCCGACCTCAGCACTTCCCCCCGCACTGCACGCGAATGGCTCAGCACCTTGGCGCGATATCGCGAGCCATCGACCCGGCGCAGCCTTCTCGAACTCGCCGCCACTCTGACGCCCTTCCTGGCCCTGTGGGCCCTGGCCTGGATGGCGCTCTCGGTCAGTCCCTGGCTCGCTGTGGCCCTGGCCGTGGCAAACGGAGCCTTCCTGGTGCGGATCTTCATCATCCAGCACGATTGCGGGCACGGCGCGTTTCTCAAGAACCGACAGGCGCAGGATTGGGTCGGCCGCTTGCTCGGCGTTCTGACCCTGACCCCATACGCGGTTTGGCGTCGTACGCATTCCATTCACCACGCCCACCACGGCAATCTCGATCAGCGCGGCATCGGAGACGTGCTGACATTGACGATCGAGGAGTACCGCGCGCGTTCGGCGTCCGGGCGCCTCCTCTATCGGCTCTATCGGCACCCGGTCGTCCTGTTCGTGCTGGGTCCTGCGTACCTCTTCATCTTGCAGAACCGGCTTCCGATCGGGCTGATGAACTCGGGCTGGCGCTACTGGACCTCGGCGATGGGCACCAACGCGATGATCGGCATCGCGCTGGGGCTGATCATCTGGTTCGGCGGCCTCCTGCCGGTGCTCCTGATATTTCTTCCGACTTCGGTGATCGCGGCGACCATCGGGGTGTGGCTCTTCTATGTGCAACACCAGTTCGAGAAGACCCACTGGTCCAAGGGCGAGGACTGGCAGCTGCATGACGCCGCCCTTGAAGGCAGTTCACACTACGTCCTGCCCGAGCCGCTGCGCTGGCTGTCCGGCAATATCGGAATCCATCATGTGCATCACCTGTACTCGCGCATTCCGTTCTACCGGCTGACCGAAGTGATACGCGATCACCGCGAACTGGCCGACGCCCAGCGCCTGACCATCCGAGAGAGCTTTTCGACAGTAAGGCTGCACCTATGGGACGAAGCACAGGGCAAGCTGATGTCTTTTGCCGAGGCACGCGCCCGGTATGGCAACGTCTGAAGAACAGCGAGGTCGACAGCTGCCGGCGACCTTCGACACGACCCGGCCCAGCCTGGCGTGCGGTCCTGCGGCCGAGGAACGGCGGCAGTCCAGTCCATCTCCCTTGGCGGGCGTTCGCCTGCCCGACTTCCTTTTAGCCTTCCTGCCGGCACGTCGCCCGACGTCATGGAGCAACGACCCGGAGCAAGCGGAGCAAGCCCGCAGCGGGACAGATCCCGGCCGCGAGCGGCGTTCGAACTAGGCGTCAAAGGGCAGTTCCAGCGGCAACGCTCTCCAACGCCAGCTCTCGCATGCGCGGGTCACACCGGCCAGGCGCCCGATGCGACCGAATCTTCCGATCCTGCAGTCCCGACGTCGCCTTGCGACGGACATCCGCTCCATTCACCGCCATGACCCAGGCGTTCAGCGTCCAAGGCATCGACCGGTCCCAGGCGCCGCGATGTCCTGCCGGAGGGGGCACGAGACGGATGGAGGGCAACACTCTCGTGCGTCACGCGTCGTCTCGGACGCGCAGCGTCTATGTAACGGCTAGCTACGGCCCTTCGGTCGACGTGGCGGCGCCGTACCGCCGGGTGCATGGCGGGGCGTTGAGGACTTGCCCAACGGTTTCCCCGGGGGGGCACCGAACGGACGGCCCTTGGCCTTGGCCTTGCGCTTGCCCTTGTCCTTGCCGGCTCCCGCGTCAGTGTCATGCGGCTGGCCGGCGGCATCCTTCTTCGTCCGGGCGGCCTTCTGTGCGGTGCTCCAGCGCGGCTTGGGACCGGGCGGGCGAGTGGGTGAGGGTCTGGCAGCGGTGGCCTCTGCCGGCCGTGCGGGTGCAGGCGCGGTTTCCGTCGCGTCCGACAGAGCGGGCGGTTGGGTCGTCGGTGGTTGGGTCGGCTGGGGTGCAGGCCGGGTCCGGTCCACCGTCTCTGCTGCCCTCTCGCGGGCCCTCGGCTGCCCGTCGCGCACCGGACGCCCGGCCTTGGGCGCCGCGCGGGGCTCAGACCTGCCGTCGATCGGCGGATCGCCGGCAAGGCGGGTCATGACAAGGCCCGGCTCGACCTCGAGCCTGTCGCCGAAGCGGGGGGCTTCCTCGGAAGCGATCTGCACGAAGGTCTCGTGTTCGCGGACGCGGATCGCGCCGATCGCATTCCGGGTGATGCCTCCGGCCTCGCAGATCTTGGGCAGGAGCCAGCGCGCCTCGGCCCGCCCGCTGTGTCCGACGGAGAGCGAGAACCAGGCGGACGGCCCGAACTCGCGCGGGGCGCGCGGGGTCGCGGCGTCCGGGGGCGGGGCGACCTGGGTCAGTTCCTCGGGCGGCGGGCGGCCTTCGCGCCAGAGCTGGACGAAGGCGGCGGCGACCTGTTCGGCGCCGAACTGCGCCACGAGGGCAGCAGCGAGCGACATGTCGTCGAGCGGGGTCGACAGAGCGGGGTGGTCGAGCATCCGCACGTCGTCGCGCGCGCTGACCTCCTCGGCCGAGGGCGCCCTGCCCCATTCGGCCACCACGTTCGCCCCTTGCAGCAGGCGTTGCGCCTTGCGCGCCTCCGATGGCGTGACGATCAGCGCCGAGACGCCCTTCGCGCCCGCCCGCCCGGTGCGGCCCGACCGGTGCAGGAGCGTCTCGGAGTTCGTTGGAAGGTCCGCATGAATCACCAACTCCAGCCCCGGCAGGTCGATACCGCGCGCCGCGACATCGGTGGCGATGCAGACCCGCGAACGCCCGTCGCGCAGGGCCTGCAGCGCGTGCGTCCGCTCCTGCTGGGACAGCTCGCCCGAGAGTGCCACCGCCCGGAAGCCGCGATTGTTCATCCGCGCAAGCAGGTGGTTCACGTTGGCGCGCGTCTTGCAGAACACGATGGCCGTGCGCGCCTCGTAGAAGCGCAGCATGTTGAAGATCGCGTTCTCGCGGTCGCGGGGGGCCACCGACAGGGCGCGATAGGCGATATCGCCATGCTGGCGCGCCTCGCCCATCGCCGCCACGCGCAGCCCGTCGCGCTGGAACTCGCGCGCGAGCTTTTCGATGGCCGCGGGCACGGTGGCCGAGAACATCAGGGTGCGGCGGCTTTCGGGCGCGCTCTTGAGGATGAACTCGAGGTCCTCGCGGAACCCGAGGTCGAGCATCTCGTCGGCTTCGTCGAGAACCGCGAC
>CAZOHN010000037.1:0-23272 GCA_964579325.1 uncultured Rhodobacterales bacterium | reverse complement strand
GTTTCCCGTCTGCACCCTTAGCAGGGGTGTGCCTTCGACCACTCGGCCACGTCTCCACCTGCGCGTCTACCAGCCTTCGGCACCGTAAAACAAGCCCGGAACGTGGACTGTCGCTCAAGGCTCCCGCAAGCCCATCGCGAATCGCCCGAGGCGTGTGCGGTAGAGGATGCGAGGAGTGAGATGGAAGCGCTCTCGCTCCGGCGACGCGGGGGGCGCCGGTGGAGACGGCCCATCGATGACACGGCGGACAAGCCGCGAAAGGCTCTCCGTCACCGCGCAAACCTGGACGATGCCGTGCTCCGCCGTACCGCGGACCACCAGGCGCAGGCCGCCGAACTGCGCGAGAAGGCCGCGGGCATGGTCGGTGTCGGCCAAGTTGTGCTCGCCGTGTACGTATATTCCGCGAAGAGGGCTGCCCGAAAGGCAGTCGCAAAGCGGGTCGAAGGCAGGTGGCAGTGCGATCCCCATCAGCAGGCGCGCGGGATCGCTGCGGGGCAACGCGCCGATCGCCACTGCGCGCTCGCAACCCGCAAGGCGGCCGTACCCCAAGGCTGCAGCCGCGCCGCGCGAGACCCCAAGGGAGACCTGTCGAGAGTATCCCCCCGCCCCGAATACCTCGGACACGCCGTGCACGAGGTCGGGAAGGCTCTCGGCAAGGCCGGTACAGCCGGTGCGGAAATGTCGGCCCGATCTATCGCGCAGGACAAGCACATCGTGACGACGGTCGTCGAAAGCATTCAGGAAAACCGGCATCCAGGTTCCCGGCCGCGAGGCAGCGCCGGTGAACATCGTCACGAGCGTCTTGTCCGATCGCGGCCCCACCCCGGTGTAGAGCGAGACGGCCGGACCATGTGACACCAGCAAGAAGCGGCGGATCGGACGACGCAACAGCAGGCGCCGGGCGTGGCGGGCGCGCAGCGCCCCGGCATCGGCGGGCCGGAGCACGGCAAGGTGCTCGATCGCCGCGAGGTAGTCGAGCGGCGGCAGCAGGCCCTCGATCTCGATCAGGACCGCTTCTGCCCGCCGCCCGCTCTCGGCCAGCCAGCGCGCACAGAGGGCGGCCGCTTCGGGCGACATGCCGCTCTCGGGTTCACCAGCGCCGTCAGCCACGGATCCCGTCGCGCGCAGCCTCCAGAAAGGCGACGAGGCCGCCGATTGTCGCGACGTTCTCGATGTCGTCATCGTCGAGCTCGATGCCGAGCGCCTCCTCGAAGCGCATCATGACCTCGAAGCGCGTGAGACTGTCCATTTCGAGTGCCGCGAGCGCAACATCCTCGCCTTGCGCAAGCGCCGCGAGGAAGGCAGGCTGGCCGCGCAAACCCGCCACCTCGTCGAGAGCGTCGTAGACCAGCTGGCGGATATCGTTGCTCATGTTTCGATCTCCAGGACGAAGCGCGCGGGAAACGCGAAGACATCGTCCTTGCGCAGGGCGTAGTCGGCGACGCGGGCCCGCGCGTCGATCGTGCCAAAGCACCGGCCGATCTCGCGCCAGAGGTCGAGCGATATCGAGCGGCCAAGGCAAAGGTGGGCTCCCGCTCCGAAAAAGCCAAGCCTGCGCGCGGGATCTGATGCGGCCTCGAGGCTGTCGAGACGCGCCCGGATCGAGTCTCCGGCCCTGAGGGTCGTCCCTTCTACCGTACAGGGCTCTTGCGCGACGCGGTCGATATAGGGCACGCCCGTGCACGGCGGGAGCTCCGGGAACGTTGCCTCCGAGAGGGGTCTGTCAGCGGCCGACGAAATGACGGCGTGCAGACTGGTTCCGAGCAAACCCATCAGAGCATCCCGGCCCAGAATCACCAGCGAAAGCCGCAGCCCGACTTCTTCGGGCGTAGCGAGGGGAAAGCCGGCCTCGATCCGCGCAATCAGGTCCCGCAGTTCCGCCTCGATCCTGAGACGGCGCGCGGGGCCGGCCTTCTGGCTGAAGATGCGCGAGACTTCGGATGCCTCGTCCGGGGCAACCACGATACCGCTGAGCAGCGAAATTGTGTCAGAGACGAGGGGCGCAACGATGGCGTCAATGGCGTCGACCGTTCCCGGTCGGGTCAGGGCGGCGAGGCGGTCGATGACGAGTGCGGGCAGTGCCGGGCGCAACGCAGGCGTCTGATCTGCGATGAGCGAGGCGATGTTGCGCCGGACTTCGGGGTGGCGCGGGCGGGATACGGCGAGCGGTAAATGGTTCAGCGCGAAGAGCGTCGCCGCTAGATCGAGGCCGCTGTGCGCGGCCAGCAGGGTAACCCTTTCGGCGAAGGGTGCGACGTCGAGCGCCGGATGCCTGAGGATCGCGGTCGGATCCTGCAGCGTATCCTGCGCGTCCATTCTCGAGTCCTTTCCTCATCCCGCGGTAAGGATAGCGAGGTCCGCGACCGTCTGCCAGCCTGCGCCGGCCGCTCAGGCGTTGAACAGGAAGTGCAGGACGTCGCCGTCCTTGACCTCGTAAGTCTTGCCTTCGATGCGCAACTTGCCTGCGTCCCGCGCGCCGGCCTCGCCATTCAGCGACACGTAATCATCATAGGCGACGGTCTCCGACCGGATGAACCCGCGCTCGAAGTCGCCGTGGATCACGCCCGCGGCTTGCGGGGCAAGCGTGCCCTTGGCTATGGTCCAGGCGCGCGCTTCCTTCGGGCCCACGGTGAAGTAGGTATGCAACCCCAGAAGCGCATAGCCCGCGCGGATCAGCCGGTCGAGGCCCGCCTCCTCCAGCCCGAGGGTTTCGAGGAATTCGGCCGCCACATCGGGCTCAAGCTGGCTGATCTCTTCCTCGATCCTGGCCGAGATCACCACGATGCCCGCACCTTCCGCCTCGGCCCTTGCGCGGACCCGTTCGGTCAGCGCGTTGCCGGTGGCGGCTTCATCCTCGGCGACGTTGCAGACGTAGAGGACGGGCTTCTGCGTCAGGAGCTGAAGCTGGTTCCAGAGCTTTTCGTCCTCGGCGTCGACCTTGATGCTGCGCGCAGGGCGCCCCGCCTCAAGCGCGGTGACGGCGGCCCTGAGCAGCCGCTCCTGCACCAAGGCCTCCTTGTCGCCACCCTTCACCTTCCGCGCGAGGTTGGCCAACCTGCGCTCGGCGCTTTCGAGGTCGGCGATCATCAGTTCGGTCTCGATCGTCTCGATATCGGCGAGCGGGTCCACCCGCCCCTCGACATGGGTGATGTCGCCATCCTCGAAGCAGCGCACGACATGGGCAATGGCATCGCATTCGCGGATGTTGGCCAGGAACTGGTTGCCGAGCCCCTCGCCCTTGCTGGCACCCTTCACCAGACCCGCGATGTCGACGAAGGTGATGCGCGCGGGGATGATCTGTTTCGAGCCCGCAATCGCCGCGAGTTTCTGGAGACGCGGGTCGGGCACGGCGACCTCGCCCACGTTGGGCTCGATGGTGCAGAAGGGGAAATTCGCCGCCTGCGCCGCGGCGGTTCGGGTGAGCGCATTGAAGAGCGTGGACTTGCCGACGTTCGGCAGCCCGACAATCCCGGTCCTGAAGCCCATTTTCCGCCTCCGTATGCGATGCCGGCCGCTTCTAGGGCGCGGACCACGGCGGCGCAAGAAGCCCTTAGAGAAGTGGAAGATCCGGTGTAGCCTTCCGAAAGCGAAAGGCATCGCCATGGCCTTCATTCCCTACATTTCATTTCCGGGCACCTGCGAGGAGGCCCTTGGGTTCTATGCAATTGTCTTTGATGGCACCGTCGATGGCCTGATGCGTTATTCCGACTTGCCGCAAGGCCAAGGAGAAGCCCCGCCAGACATGCTGGACCGGGTCATGAACGCAACTCTGCGCGTGGGGGATGCAGTGCTGATGGCGTCCGACAGCCCGCCGGTCGAGTTCGAACCCCCACGCGGAGTGACCCTCTACAAGGGCTACTCCGACCCAGAGCGTGCGCGGCAGGTCTTTGCGCGACTTGCCAGGGGAGGCGAGGTGACGATGGCGTTCGGTCCCACATTCTGGTCACCGGGCTTCGGAACCTGCCGCGACCGTTACGGCACCCCATGGATGATCGGGGTGGACGCCCCGCCGCCCGAGGCTGCCTGATCGGCGCCCGCTGCTTTTCCGCGCGCTTGATTTCCTCCGACGCGTCCGTCAGATGGGGCCGGATGCGAGGAGAACACCACCGATGAGCCGGATCGACGCCAGATTTGCCGCCCTGCGCGCGGCGGGCCGGAAAGCCTTCGTCGCCTACGTGATGGCAGGCGACCCAGACTTTGAGACCTCGCGGGAAATCGTTCTGGGCCTACCCGGCGCCGGGGTGGACATCATCGAACTGGGGATGCCCTTCACCGACCCCATGGCCGACGGGCCGACGATCCAGCTGGCTGGCCAACGCGCCCTCGAAGGCGGCCAGACCCTCGACAGGACACTCGCCATCGCCCGCGACCTGCGCGCGGTTGATCAGGAGACGCCGATCGTGATGATGGGCTACTACAATCCGATATATTCGCGCGGCGTCGAACGGTTTCTCGCCGATGCTGTGGAGGCCGGTATAGACGGTCTGATCATCGTCGACCTTCCACCGGAGGAGGACGACGAACTCTGCATCCCCGCCCAGCGCGCGGGCCTGAATTTCATCCGCCTCGCCACACCGACGACGGACGACAAGCGACTACCGAAGGTGCTCCAGAACACTTCCGGCTTCGTCTACTACGTCTCGATCACGGGGATCACCGGCGCCGCCGCGGCGGAGGCGTCCGAGGTGGCCCCGGAGGTTGCCCGGATCAAGCGGGCGACCGATCTGCCAATCGTGGTAGGGTTCGGCATCCGCACGCCCGAGGCCGCGCGGTCGATTGCCGGTATCGCCGATGGTGCCGTGGTCGGCTCGGCCATCGTGTCGCTGATCGGCGAGCGCCGGCCCGTTGACGAGGTGCTCTCCTACGTGGCCGACCTTGCGGCAGGGGCACATTCCGCTTGATCGGCGGCGCGAGCGGCAAGATCCTGGCGTCAGTCCGGCTGGTTGCAGCGCGAGGGAGCAACTGACCGAGCGCAATCGGCCGGCCCGCGGAGGATCAATCGCTGTCGGCCCTGCGGAACTGGGCCGGTCCCAGCACGTCGATCATGCCCGCGGCGAGCGCTTCGAGGCGGACCGGCTTTGCTAGGTGGCTGTCCATTCCGGCAGCGAGGCAGGCCGCCACCTGCTCGCGCATCGCGTTCGCGGTCAGGGCGATGATCGGGACGCGGCCGAGACGCCCTCCGATCTCGCGTGCCCTGATCTCCCGCGTCGCGGCGATCCCGTCGAGGACCGGCATCTGCATGTCCATCAGAACGATCTCGATTCCGCCCAGTGCCCAGGCATCGACGGCAGCCCTGCCGTCCTCGGCCAGGACGGGTGAAATGCCGAGCCGCCCAAGACTGTGCTTCATCACCAGGCGGTTGGTTGCATTGTCATCCGCAACGAGGACCCTTGGCCGGATCGCCCGCAACCGCTCGATCGCGCTTTCGGCGGGCGGGACCGTGCCAATTTCCTTGTCAGGACCCACGGCGTCGCAGGGCAAGTCAACGATGAAGGTCGTTCCCTTCCCTGGCACGGCCTCTGCCGTGATGTCGCCGCCCATCATCCGGCACAGGTCGCGGGAAATGGTCAGGCCGAGCCCGGTTCCCCCGAAGCGCCGGGCGATCGTGCGGTCAGCCTGGACGAAGGGGCGAAAGAGGGCGGCCTGCTGCTCGGCGGTCATCCCGATCCCGGTGTCGGCGACCGAGAACCGCAGGTGGATGCGCGCCGAGCAGGCCATGCGCGCGGCCCGTACCGCCAGGCGGACCTCGCCGCGGTCGGTGAACTTGATGGCATTGGAGAGGAGATTGTTGATGATCTGTCGCAGACGCAGCGGATCGCCCATGACCCGCACGTCCGTCTCCGTCCCGACATCCGCTCTGAGCGCGAGCCCCTTCTCTTCGGCCTGAAGCCGATAGAGCCTGAGCGCCGCCTCGAAGGGCTCGGAGAGCCGGAACGGAACACGGTCGAGGTCCATGCGACCGGCCTCGATCTTCGAAAGATCGAGGATGTCGTTGATGATGCCCAGCAGCAGCTCGCCGGACCCCGTGATCACGCTGAGCATCTCGGCCTGCTCGGGCGTGAGCGGCGTGGCCGAAAGCGCCCCCGCCATGCCGATCACGCCATTCAGGGGCGTTCGGATCTCGTGGCTCATCGTCGCGAGAAATGCCGTCTTGGCCGCGTTCGCCGCTTCGGCCTCTTCGCGCGCCTGTTCGAGGTCACGGGTCCGCGCGCGCACCGAGGCGTCGAGTTGCGCAGCCTCGCGCTGGAGGCGCTGATTTGCCTCCCACAGCTCCCGACTCTTGGCCTCGAGCAATTGCTCCGCCTCCTGCCGCGCCCGCCGCTCACGCTCGTAGCGCCGCCGCGAGACCGTGGTCTCGGGGTCGGATCGGGCCTCCGGCACGGGGAGCGGAGCAGACATCAGGCCGCGACACGGATCGTGAAGGTCGCCTCCGACCGGTCTGACGTCGACCGATCCTCGACTGTCGTCGTCCCGGTTAACCCGTAGTGGGCGATGCAGGCATCGATCAGGCCATGGCAGAAGGCCACAAGCGGCCGTGGCGAGCGATAGGTCATCCGCAACGCCCCCTCGCCCAGCCGCTCGGTCTCGAAGGTCGGAAGCTCAACGTCGGGCCAGAGCTTGCGGACCTCGACATGAACCTCGTTCTCGATCGCTTCCAGCAGATCGAGCGGGCAGGTCCGGCTCTCGAAGAAGGCAGGATAACCCTTCACGAAGCGATCGAGCATCCAGGCGCCGAAGGCACGCTGCAGCGCCTCGACCGATGCCCCGGAGGTTTCGGAGAAGGCCGTGACCAGTGTCACGAGTTCGCTGCAGGGATAGTTCCCCACGGCGTTGTAGGCGCCACCGGTCGACAACGGGCAGTGTTCGAGCACGTCGTCCACCGCCTCTTCGCCCAGCATCTCCTCAGCCATGTCGAGGAGTTCCGTGAAGACCATTCCCTTCATGTATCGTCCTTTTCGCAAGCGCTTCGCGCGCAAGATAGAAGTCCCGAGTGAAGCCATGCTTAACTCGGCCCGAGCGCTGGCTTGATTGGACAGGGGTGGCTTGTTAAGGCCAAGTGCAGCGCGCCCGAGGGAGGAAGGCCATGACCGTCATCACCACCATCGACGACCTCAAGCGCATCTACCGCCGGCGCGTCCCGAAGATGTTCTACGACTACTGCGAAAGCGGGTCCTGGACCGAGCAGACCTTCCGCGAAAATTCCTCGGACTTCGACCTGATCCGCCTGCGGCAACGGGTGGCGGTCGACATGGAGGGGCGGACGACCGAGAGCACGATGGTCGGCCAGAAGGTCGCGATGCCGGTAGCGCTGTCGCCGGTCGGGCTCACGGGCATGCAGCACGCCGACGGCGAGATCCTCGCGGCGCGTGCGGCGGCCGCATTCGGCGTGCCCTTCACCCTCTCGACCATGTCGATCTGCTCGATCGAGGACGTGGCCTCGAAGTCGTCGGCGCCGTTCTGGTTCCAGCTCTACGTGATGCGCGATGAGGATTTCGTCCGCCGCCTGATCGGCCGGGCCAAGGACGCCAAGTGCGGGGCGCTGGTCCTCACGCTCGACCTGCAGATCCTCGGGCAGCGCCACAAGGACCACAAGAACGGCCTGTCGGCCCCGCCCAAGCTGACGCTGCCGGTCATCGCGGACCTCGCGACGAAATGGGGCTGGGGCATCGAGATGCTGTCGACGAAGCGTCGCGGGTTCGGCAACATCGTCGGGCACGTGAAGGGGGTGGAAAACCCCGCCTCGCTGATGGCCTGGACCGCCGAGCAGTTCGATCCCAAGCTGGACTGGGAGAAGGTCAAGGCGCTGCGCAAGCAGTGGGATGGGCCCTTCATCCTCAAGGGAATCCTCGATGCCGATGACGCCCGGATGGCCCTGAACGTCGGCGCAGACGCGATCATCGTCTCCAACCACGGCGGCCGGCAACTCGACGGGGCGCTGTCCTCGATCCGCGCCTTGCGAGCGATCCTCGATGCGGTCGGCGACAAGATCGAGGTCCATCTCGACAGCGGCATCCGCTCGGGCCAGGACGTGCTCAAGGCGCTCGCGATGGGGGCGAAGGGCACCTACATCGGCCGCGCCTTCATCTATGGTCTGGGCGCGATGGGCCAGAAGGGCGTCAAGACCGCGCTCGAGGTGATCCACAAGGAACTCGACACGACGATGGCGCTCTGCGGCCGCAAGGACGTCAAGGACCTCGACCGCGATGTGCTCCTCGTCCCGCGCGACTTCACCGGCGACTGGGCCTGAGGCGGGACGGTCGCAGTCCCGCGCGCGAGGAACGCCGCCCCGGCGTGACGAGCGCCCGGAGCGCACCGGCAGCAGAATCGGCTTTCCAAGCGGGGCTCCCGCGTGTATTGGCACCCGCTCATGCGGTCCTGCACCCTTGGAGGAGAGCCGCATCTGACAATCTGGAGTAAGACCTATGGCCGGTGAGATCCCTGATCTGATCGCCACGGTACGGACGGGGACAGGCAAGGGGGCCGCCCGTCAGTCTCGCCGCAACGGCGACGTACCTGGCGTAGTCTATGGCGGCGGCACAGAGCCGCTCGCACTCGACATCAACTATAACTACCTGATCAAGAACCTGAAGGCGGGCCGCTTCCTGTCGAAGCTGTTCAACCTCAAGGTCGAAGGTCATGACGACGTCCGCGTGATCTGCCGCGGCGTCCAGCGCGACGTCGTGAAGGACCTTCCCGTTCACGTCGACCTGATGCGTCTGCGCCGCACGAGCCGCATCAGCCTCTTCATCCACGTCGAGTTCATCAATCACGAAGCATCGCCCGGCCTCAAACGCGGCGGCACGCTGGTGGTTGTGCGTCCCGAGGTCGAGCTTGAGGTGACCGCAGGGGATATCCCCGAGAAGATCGTGGTCGACCTGTCCGGCCGCCAGATCGGCGACGTGATCCACATCGAGGACATTCCGCTGCCCGAGGGCGCAAAGCCCACCATCGCGCGGAACTTCGTCGTGGCGAACATCTCGGCCCCGTCGGGCCTGCGCTCCTCGGACAACGAGGAAGAATGAGATCACCGGCCCTTGTTGGCGGATGTGCGGGGCCCTTCGGGGCCCCGTGTCATTTCGCTATGCTCTGGACCGAGCCGAAGCACTCGAGTTCGGGCGGGCCGAGGTAGAGATCCTTGTGCCCGCCGGCCCCCGCATGGGCGGCCCGGAATGCCTCGGAGCGGGTCCATGACAGGAACGCCTCCTCGGACTCCCACAGCGTGTGCGAGGCATAGAGAACGTGATCCTCGCGCTCAGGGCCCCGGAAAAGGTTGAACGAGACGAACCCCGGCACCTGTGGGAGGTGGCTGTCGCGCGAGGTCCAGACCGCCTCGAACTCGGCCTCGCGGCCCGGCCGGATGCGAAAGCGGTTCATCGTCAGATACATCGGTCACTCCTCGACATGTTGGATGGCCGCTGGCGAAGGGCTGGCGCAGCGCAACGTTTCAAGGCAGGAAGGGGCAAGGTCAAGGGCAAGCGGAGCGTGGGCCATGCGGCTCTTCGTCGGCCTCGGCAACCCCGGGGCGAAGTATGCGGGCAACCGCCACAACATCGGCTTCATGGCCATGGACCGGATCGCCACCGACCACGGCTTCTCGCCCTGGCGGTCGCGCTTCAAGGGCGAGGTGGCCGACGCCACCATCGGCGGGGTCAAGGTGATCCTGCTCAAGCCGTTGACCTACATGAACCTCTCGGGCGAGGCAGTCCGGGCCGCGATGGACTTCTACAAGCTCGAGCCTGCCGACGTCACCGTCTTCCACGACGAACTCGACCTCGCGCCGGGCAAGCTCCGGCTCAAGCAGGGCGGCGGACACGCCGGCCACAACGGGCTGCGGTCGATCCACGCCCATGTCGGCGAGGCCTACGGGCGCGTCCGGCTTGGCATCGGCCATCCCGGCCACAAGGACGCCGTGGCCGCCTATGTGCTGCACGACTTCGCCAAGGCAGACCAGGACTGGCTCGACGACCTGCTACGCGGAATCTCGGAAGGTGCGCCGTCGCTGGCGCGGGGTGATGGCGGCAAGTTCCAGAATGCCGTGGCGCTCCGCACCGCGCCGCCCCGGTCCGGCACGGGTGAGTCCGGTGGCGCGAAACCCGAGGCAAAGAGACAAGCGGAGCCGTCCGCGCCGGCACCGGTGGACAATGCACCCAAGGCTGACGTCACATCCGCCGCCGAGCCCCGCTCACCACTACAGCGGCTCGTGGACCGGTTCCGGTGACCGGGCTCCCGCCCGATGTCGCCGACGTGTTCCGGTCGCAGGCCGCGCACTGCGCGGATCTCGGCTCGCCGTTTATGGAACGGCTCTTGCACCTTGTGGCCGATCGCCTCGAAGCGGACACGCCCTTGGGCGCGCGACTTGTTGTGTGGCCCGGTGACATCGGCCCGCGCGGCGCGTCACTCCCGCTCCGGCTGGCAGGGGCGCTGCACGCTCTCGCGCTCACCGGCGACCCGCTCGCCGCAGTCTTCCCGCCGCACACCTCTGGCGAGGACAGTCTTTGGGACGCCGTCGCCGACGCCCTCGCGCGCCGCGAAAAGGACGTCCTGCGCTGGATCGACAGCCCGCCCCAGACCAACGAGGTGCGCCGCGCCGCCGCCCTGATCGCGGCGGCACACTGGCTTGCGGCGCGGCATCCGGGCCTGCCTTTCGGGCTGCTGGAGCTCGGCGCCAGCGCGGGACTGAACCTGATGCTCGACCGCTTTGCCCTCGATGCCGGCGGGGCAATTCGCGGCGCAGCAAATCCGTCACTTGTGCTTGCGCCCGAATGGCGCGGGCCACCTCCGCCAGCGGCACCCTTCTCGGTCGCTACACGGCGCGGCGTGGATCTTAGCCCCATCGACCCGGCCTCATCAGACGGGGCGCTCCGTCTCCGCGCCTACCTCTGGGCCGACCAGCCGCACCGACGGGCTCTGACCGACGCCGCAATCGCAGTCGCCGCGGCCCCGGTGGACCCTGGCGACGCGGGAGACTGGCTTGCCGCTCAGCCTCTGCCGGTGCCGGGCCAGGTGACATTCCTGTTCCACACCATCGCCTGGCAGTACTTCCCGCCGGCCACCCGGGCGCGCGCCGAGGCCGTATTGGCAGAGGCAGGCGCGCGGGCCACGACAGAGGCACCACTTGCGCGGCTTGCGATGGAGGCAGACGACGCCCGGCCCGGCGCGGCCCTGACCGTAGTGCTCTGGCCCGGCGGGACGACGCTGGACCTCGCGCGAGTAGATTTCCACGGCCGCTGGCTAGACTGGCGCGCGCCCGACCCTATCTGAAGCCGCAGGAGGGCAATTGCCTTATGGATCCGTCCTTGAACGTCTATGGTGAGCGGGTCGAAACCTGCTCGACCGCGCCGCTGACCGGCTTCTTCCGCAACGGCTGCTGCGATACGGGCGCGATGGACCATGGCAGCCACACGGTCTGTGCCGTGATGACAGCCGAATTCCTCGCCTACTCCAAATACGTCGGCAACGACCTGTCGACCCCACGCCCTGAATTCCACTTCCCGGGGCTGAAGCCCGGCGACCGCTGGTGCCTCTGCGCAACGCGGTTCCTGCAGGCCCATCAGGAGGGCTGCGCGCCAAAGGTCAACATGCACGCAACGCACCTCAAGGCGCTCGAGGTGGTGCCGCTGGCCGTACTGGAGGCAAACGCGCTGGACGAGTGACGCGAGTTCGTTTGCCGAGAGCCGCGGGGCGTCTCTTTCACCTCGACGGGTACCTTTCCAGGAATTGACGCGGGCACGACGCCACCCACGTGTGCCCGCATCCTGCGCGCCTTGCGGCTCGTTCGTCAGAACACGTCGACCAGATAGAGAATGATGATGATGGGGATCGGAATGCCGATCATCCAGGCCAAAATGCCTCTCATGTGCGAACTCCCGTGAAACAAGTTAAGAACACGGAGTGAACGCCCGAGGCGGCCTGAGGTTCCCCGGAACGGGGAGAATGGAGAGGGCTGGTCGCCCCCTCCGGCAGCGTCAAGGCTCAGGCGAGCGCGATGTTGGTCGCGCTTTCGCGGCCGTCACGACCCTTTTCGAGGTCGAACGTAACCTTCTGGCCGTCGTTCAGGCCACGAAGACCGGCGCGCTCGAGGGCGGTGATGTGGACGAACACGTCCTTCTTGCCGCCTTCCGGTTCGATGAAGCCGAAGCCCTTGGTGGCATTGAACCATTTCACGGTGCCGTTCGCCATCGTGAAGTCTCCTGTCTAGTATCTCCGCCCGCGGAGTGCGGCGGACCGGCGCAGTCAGAGCAAGATCGAAAGCCTGAAGCCGGTGACGGTAGACAGGGTCGATAGAGATAACGTCGCGGTGCGAATATGCGCGCGGGGACCGCAAAAAACAAGGGCTGACGATGATGCGCCCTGACCGGCACGAAGGATTGCGCCTATCGCGCTGCACCAGCCGATGGCACGGCAGCGGCCGATCTCTCGCTCGTGGTGAGTGCACAGTCGTAGTCGACAGTCGCAAGGATCGGACAGATCGTTCCCATGGCTTCGGTAAAGGCCAACTCGGTCTCTATCAGTTGATCGCGGGGGAGCGCGTTGCGGTGCTCGCGGGAACGCCAGCGGATCACGATGTGGAGTTTCTGGGGCTGGCCAGCCTCACGCCACACTTCCTTCCCTTCGTATCCGCATTGCCGCGACAGAAAAGCGGTCCAGATCCGCGCATCTTCGCGAAGGAACCGCTCGTAGAGAGAGGGAGGGACGTGGAAGGTCAGTTGCTCGATAACCATCTGGTATCAGGGTCCTGCCGGTGGCGGAGACAGTCGGTCCAGCAATATTCTGTCCGTCACGTCCGCGTTGGGAAGAAGCGAATTGGAACCGAAGGAAATCTGACAACAACGTCCGGCCGCCCTGCACACACCAAGGCCGTGTGTTGGCACTTTAGCCCTCAGGAAGGCGGCGACAAGGAGTCGCGAGGGTCGAGCAATTAACATTCTATCTCTTGAATATAATTCTGAGGAAGGGCATCTCGGATCCGGTAACCCCAAGGAGTCCTCACAATGACCCTCGACCGTGCCGTAATGGCCTTTGCCGGAGCGATGATCCTCCTCAGCGTCGCACTGACCATCTGGGTATCGCCGCTCTGGGCCTGGTTCACCGTGTTCATCGGTGCCAACCTCATCCAATCCTCATTTACCGGATTCTGCCCTGCAGCGATCGTGTTCCGCAAGCTGGGGATCAAGTCGGGCTGCGCATTCACCTGATCCCCAACCTGAAGTGCCGCAGCCGTCTTGGTGCCGGCACGCTTCGCAGCTAGTCTGCGCGCAACCGGCGATGACGGGCCGGCGCGGCACTGCAGGGAGGCGCGCGTGCATCTGGCCAACCGGACCTGGAACGACATCGCGGTCGGCGAGACCGCCGAACTTCGCCGCCTCGTCACGCCCGACGACCTTTTCGCCTTCGCGGCCAACTCGGGCAACTTCAACCCGATGCACCTTCCCGGCGAGGATGGCGACGGGGACGGCATTCCCGACAACATCGCCCACGGGATGTTCGTCGCCTCGCTGATTTCGGCCGTGATCGGCACGCTTCTGCCTGGCCCCGGAGCGCTTCTGCGGGGGGTCGCCTTCCAGATCGGAGAGCCCGCCTACGCCGGCGAAGAACTGCTGTCACGTGTCACCGTCACGGCCCGGAACGACGACGGCACCGTGACACTGGCCGCAGACGTCACCCGGCCCGCCGACGGAGCGACGATCCTGAAGGGCGAGGCGCGCGTCAAGGCGCCGGTCCGGCCATTTGCCCGCGATGACATCGAGGTTCCCGGCCTGATCGTCCAGCGCCACCGCCATTTCGATGCGATCCTTGCCCGAGCGCGACCGCTGCCGCCCTTGCGGACCGCCGTGGTCTGCCCGGAAACCGACTCCGCACTGGACGGCTCCCTGCGAGCTGCACGCGAAAGCCTGATCACGCCGATCCTCGTTGGCGAGCCGGTCCGCATCGCTGCTGCGGCTTCCGCTCTCGGCGCCGACATCGGCGGCTTCGAACTGGTGCCCGCAACCGGCGGCGAAGCCGCAGCCCGGGCCGCCTGCGCCCTGGTGCGCGAGGGTCGTGCCGAGGCGGTGATGAAGGGCCACCTGCACACCGACGACCTGATGCGCGCGCTCGTAGACCGCGATACCGGGCTGCGGACCGGGCGGCGAATGACGCATGTCTTTGTGATGGACGTCCCCGGCCTGCCGCATCCGCTGATGGTAACCGATGCGGCCATCAACATCGCGCCTGACCTCGCGACCAAGGCCGACATCGTGCAGAACGCAATAGACCTCGCGATCTCGCTTGGCGCCGACGCGCCCCGGGTCGGCGTCCTGTCGGCCGTCGAGACGGTCAATCCCGCTATCCAGTCCTCGATCGACGCGGCGCTTCTCTCGAAGATGGCCGAGAGGGGCCAGATCAAGGGCGGATTCGTCGACGGACCGCTGGCGATGGACAACGCGGTGGACATGGCAGCCGCTCGGGTCAAGGGGCTGAAGGGCGAGGTTGCGGGCCACGCCAACATCCTGGTGGTGCCGGGCATCGACGCCGGCAACATGCTCGCCAAGCAGCTTGCCTTCATAAGCCACGCAGAGGGCGCGGGGATCGTTCTGGGCGCGCGGGTGCCGGTTATCCTGAACTCCCGATCCGACAGCGCCGTGTCGCGGCTCGCCTCCTGCGCGGTCGCCGCGATCCACCATTTTCGGCTCATCGGGCCGGCCGCATGACCGAAGGCTCGCTCCTGACCCTGAATGCAGGGTCCTCGTCCCTCAAGTTCGCGCTTTACCCTGTGACGGGCGACACGCCCCTTGCCACCGGGCACGCGGACCGGATCGGCCCGGAAGGGCGCATCGCGGTGCGCGCCGCGGATGGCACGGACCTGCCGGTGCAGGAGAAAGCGAAGAGCCATGCCGAAGCGCTCGGCACCGCACTCGCCGCCCTCGGCAGTGCCTTTCCGGGCCTTGTCATCCGCGCGGTCGGGCATCGCGTGGTCCATGGCGGGCCGGATTACTCCGCACCGGTCGTCGTCGATGACGCGACCCTCGCGGCGCTAGAGGCACTCTGCCCTTTTGCGCCCCTGCACCAGCCCCACAACCTCGCCGGTCTCCGCGCCGCCCGTGCCGCCTTTCCCGGCGTGCCCCAGGTCGCCTGCTTCGACACCGCCTTCCACCGCGGCCAGACCTTCGCGGCGCAGGCCTACGCCCTGCCCCGCGCCTTCCACGACCGCGGCATCCTGCGCTACGGCTTCCACGGGCTCAGCTACCAGTCGATCGCGGAAGCCCTCGCCCGCAACGACCCCGACCTTCTGGCCGGACGCGTCGTCGTGGCCCACCTTGGCAATGGCTCCTCGATGTGCGCCATGGCGGGCGGACAATCGGTCGCCACGACGATGGGCTTCACCGCGCTCGACGGGCTGCCCATGGGCACCCGCTGCGGCCAGATCGACCCCGGCGTCGTGCTCTACCTTCTCGAACAGGAGGGTATGAGCCCCGCGGAGGTGTCGGACCTTCTCTACACCCGCTCGGGCCTTCTCGGCCTTTCGGGCATCAGCCACGACATGCGCACCCTCGAAGCCGCGAACACCGACGACGCCCGCGCCGCCATAGACGTTTTCGTGGCACGCTGCGAACGCGAACTGGGCGCGATGGCCGCCGCGATGGGCGGGATCGCCGCCCTCGTCTTCACCGCCGGAATCGGCGAGAACTCCGCCACGATCCGTGCCCGCATCTGCGCGCGCGCGGGCTGGATGGGCATCGCGCTCGACGAGGGCCGCAACCGCGCAGGCGACAGGATCATCTCGGCAGACGGCGCCGCGACACCGGTCCTCGTGGTCCCCACCGACGAGGAAGCCGTGATCGCACGCGCGACCCGCGTGGCGATCGTCTGAGAGGCATCCGCGGCACACGCGGTGCGGGAAAATCTTTTGACCGGTTCGGCCCGCGGTCGTAAGGTTAACGAACCGTCGCTGTTGGGCGGTGTGTTGTTTTCTTGCGTTTTCCAGACAGGACATTGACCATGGCCGACACAACCGGACTGCCCATGCTGCGTGGCATTCTCGCCCACGCCTCCGACGATTCCCGCCCGCTCTATCACCCAGACCGGCTCCGCTTCGCGCTCGAAACGGTCTCGACCAGCCGCGACGCCGTGGCCGACACCGAAGCCATGCGCGGCAGGCTGACCGAACTTCTCGGCAGCGACAGCTTCGCACTTGAGCCGATCTCCGACGAGATCGACGCCGACGGCATCCTCTTCTTCGCCTTCGCGCCCAACGGCATCGACCGCACCCTGCCCGAAGACAGGCTCTTCGCCATCGCCGCCGACCTGCGCTCCGCGCTCGGCCTCATCTCCTGCGAGCCCGACATCGGCGCAAACGTCTTTGCCGACCCCGAGGAGTTTCCGCCCCCCGGCGTCGAAAGCGCCATCCTCGACCAGACCTGCTGGGTCAAGGACCCGGCCCCGTCAGACAAGCTCTGGGCGTTGAAGAAGGCCGGCGTCATTGCGGCGTGGACCCAGGCGCCTCGCAAGGGCGAGGGCATCATCATCGCCCAACCCGACACCGGCGTGGCCGAGCATGACGAACTCAAGCCCGACCGCATCGACCGCACCCGCACCGCCAACCTGATCGAGGGCGGCACCGACCCGCGCGACCCGCTCTCGTCGCGCATGTCCACCCCCGGCCACGGTACCGCGACCGGCAGCGTCGCCGCCTCCGGGGAAGGCGGGAAGATGTCGGGCTCCGCCCCGCGCGCCGCGCTTGTCCCCATCCGCTGCATCAACGATGTCAAGATCTTCAACGGCACACCCGTGGCCAAGGCCATCGACCATGCCGTGAGCGTGGGCGCGCATGTCATCACCATGTCGCTCGGCGGCGTCTGGAGCCGCGCCATCCGGCAGTCGGTCAAGCGCGCTGTTGCCCGCGACATCATCGTGCTCGCTGCTGCCGGCAACTGCGTGGGCCTCGTTGTCTGGCCCGCCGCCTATCCCGAAGTCATCGCCATCGGCGGCACCGGACCCGCCGACCGCAAATGGAAGGGCTCGTCCTCCGGGCGGTCCGTCGATATCTCGGCCCCTGCCGAAAACGTCTGGCGGGCCGAGCGCAAGACGCCGCAGACCCCGAAGGACACGGTCTCGGGCGGCCAGGGCACCTCTTTCGCAACCGCTCTCACCGCAGGCGTCGCGGCGCTCTGGCTCGACAAGCACGGCCGCGCCGCCTGCATCGCCGAAGCCCGCCGCCGCGGAACCACGGTGCAGGACCTCTTCCGCGCCGCCGTCCAGCAGACCGCCCGGCGCCCCGCCGGCTTTCCCTCCGGCCTCGGCGCCGGCATCGTCGAGGCCGACGCACTCCTGCGGCTTCCGCTCGCAGGTGTCTCGATGATGCGCCCCGAGGGCGGCCCATTGTCCGATGATGCCTCTGGCGGACTGGCCGATGCGCTGACCGACATCCTCGGACCCGGCCCCGCCGATCCCACCTTCGACTGGGCCGCCCACGGCGCGGAAGTCTCCGCACTCCTGCTGGCAGACGCGCGCGCCGGGCGCGGCCAGCCGGGCGCGGGACCCGAGGCGCGGGCCTTCACCCAGGCATCCACATCGCTCGCCGAAGCGGCGGACGCCTCACCGGATTCCCGCCTCGCCAAGCTGGCACTGCGCACGCGCCTTCCCGTACCCTCGATCCTGTTGCCCGCCCCCGCTGACCCTGAGCGGACGGCACAGTTGCTATCGCGCCTGGGAGCTGCCACCCTTCCGGTCCAAGCGCGAACCGAAAGCGCCCGCGCGATGACCCCCGGCGACGCGCAGGGCCGACTTGACGCCAAGGGTCGCGAAGCGTTCCTGACCCCGATCAGGAGCCGCGCCGAAGCCGCCGGGCGGCCCGACCTCATCGGCGATGTCGAGGCCGTCGAGGCCGCGCTCGAACGGCTTGGCGCCGAGGGGGTCAACGCACAGCTGTCCGACGCCTCGACGCTCCAGCTCGAAGCCCTCGTCTCACTCACCGAACGACCGGCAATCCCCGTTACCACCCGGACCACCCCCGACGGCCGCATTCTCCAGACTGTGGACGCGACCAACCCCGAGTTCGGCAGCTTCCGCGCCATGGTGACCCTCGCCATGCCCGATCTGGAGCGCGGCCCTCTTGCCGCCGTCGGCCGGATCGACGGCGGCTTCGCCCATCTCGGAACCGGCTTCGTGGTGGGCGACGGCCTCGTGATGACCAACCGCCATGTGCTGGAACACTTCGCGAGCCCGCTGCCGCGCGTCGACAACCCCGAGCGCTGGATCGTCCACTCGGACCCCACGATCGATTTCTCGCCCGCGGGCTACGACCCCGCCCAGCGCTTCCGCATCACCGACGTGGCCTTTGCAGGCCCGAACATGATCGGCCGCTTCCCGATCAGCTTCGACAACCTCGACCTCGCGGTGGTCCGCGTCGAAACCGTCAACGCCGCCGGAGCCGCACTGCCAGCACCGCTCTCGGTGGCGAAAGGCTCCGGCTGGCGGGCCTTCCGAAACAACCTCTATGTCGTGGGCTTCCCCGCCGCACCGGCCTGGATTCCGGCGGACGAACAGGGCGCGATGCGACATGACATCGTCGAGCGCCTGCGCGAACTGTTCGGGCTGCGCTACGGGCAGAAGTTCTTCAGCCCCGGCATGGTCCAGCCGCCGGACCACCGCTGGGTCTTCGACCACGACGCCACCACCCTCGGGGGCAACTCCGGCTCGCTGGCGGGTGTCATGGGTGGCAACCTCGAAGCCGTGGGCCTGCACTTCGCGGGCGACTGGCTGCGTGCCAACCACGCCCACGACCTTTCCGCCGTGCGCACCGCCGATCCGGTTCTCGACGCGCTACTCGGCTGAGCCCTGCCGTGCCCGACGACCGCGACCGCCCGGACCAGCCGCACGCCGCCGAACCGGCCGGTCTGGCACGGCAGCCGCTTGCCCCCGACGAGGCCCACGCCATGGCGCGGGCGCTCACCGCGGGGCGGGCCGCGGTGGCTGCGGTCTTCGACGGCTATGCCGGGCGTGGCAGGAACCGCCGGACGGCCGACTTCAAGACCCTCGCCCTCGGTGTGACCGATCTTACCGAGGCCGCCGCCAAGGCCTTCCTCGCCGCCGATCGCGCGGGCTTCTTCGGGCCGCTCCTGGCCGACCTCGGTGCCCGCGGTCTGATCGACCTTCGCCACGCCACCCGGGTCCTGTCGGAAGCCCGGGGCGCCCCCGACCGCGCGGCGCGTCTGCTGGTGCCGCAACGCGCCGGCGGGCGGTCTGTCACGCTCGAGGACTTCACCCCCGACATGGCCTCCTGGATCGGAATGGAGACCTTCGTGCGTGGCCTCATGACAGCGATGCGGCGCACCTGCATGGTCGTCGTCGGCGCTCCGGGTTCGCTCGCCCCGATCACCGGCACGGGCTTCCTGGTCGGGCCACAGACTGTGCTGACGAACTGGCATGTCCTGCAGCACGAGATCGACCCCGCCACCGGTACCGCAAAGGACGGCAGCAACGCCCGGATCGCTTGCCACTTCGAACGCGTGAACGATCTCCAGCCCGCGGAGGTCGCCTTCGCCGTGGCAGACTGGCTGGTTGATTTCAGCCCGATGGACCTTGCCGGCGTCGATCCCGGCAAGGGCTACGCCGACATGTCCGCGCTGCGGCCCCATGCCCTCGACTATTGCGCAATCCGGCTGTCTGGCGCGCCTGGACGGCTGCGCGGCTGGTACGACCTCGCCCAGCCGGGACGGCTCGACGACGACCGCAACCTGACCTTCGTGATCCAGCATCCGGCCGCGGGCCGCATGGTCGCCGCGGCGACGGCCGGTGCGACCCTGGAGCTGCCGGACAGGAAGTTCCTTCTGCACCGCGCTCGCACCGCCCAGGGGTCCTCGGGCGGCCTCGTCCTCGACCACGAGCTGAACGTGATCGGCCTGCATCATTCTGCAACCTACGAGAAGGCGACAAACACCCTGATCGCAAACCGCGCCTCCTGCGCCACCGCGATCAACGCCGCCAACCCGGCCCTCGGCGCGGCCCTGCCCGAATACGACCGGATCTGGCGCGTCCTTGCTTCGGACGGCCCGCGTGCGGTGATCGGACGCGGGCGCAGCGTGGACATTCTGCGCCGCATGGCCACGAACCCCGACCAGCCGATCCTCTTCGTGCGCGGGGCAGGCGGCAGCGGCAAGAGCTTCACCGCCGACCTTCTCCGCGCGACGCTCCTGCCCGAGGACCACCTTGTCGTGAGCCTCACGGCCGCCGAACTGCCCGCCACGCCGCACGCCCTCGCCACGTCCATCCTCAACCGTGCGGGCGCGCCCGCCTCGGCAATCGCCGCGCTGCCGCAGGATGGTGCGACACACGGCACGTCCGCCGCCTGGATCAGAGACGCCCTCGTTCCCGCCCTTGCCAGCGCCCTGACTGATCTGCTCGCCACATCTGCGACCGATGGAAGGTCGCGCATCCTGTGGCTGGTGCTCGACAATCTCGACGCGAGCGACATCCCCCGTACTGACGCGCGCCTCCTACTCGACGCGCTCTACGAGGCTGCGCCTGGGCTGCGGATCCTGCGGATCCTGCTGATCGGCCTGCCCGGCCTCGCCTCGGTGAATCCCGCAGCAACGATCACCGAGCCGCTTCCGTCGCCCTCCGATCTCCGCGAGGACGACCTCGCGAACGCTCTTGGTGCGATCTTGACGGAGTGCAAGGTGACCGCTCTGAAGGAGGACCTGCACCTCCATGCGCGCCTCGCCCTCGCGACAGCGGACTTGCTCGATGTGCCGGACCACCCGACATCACGGCTGGCCCGCGTTTCGGATGTCTTGGCCCGCGTCTACCTCGCCACGGCCGAGGAATGGAAGAACCGATGACGCCGGCCCCACGCAACCACGCCCAAGGCGCGCCCCTGCCCCGGCACCGACAACCGCCCTTGGTCCCGGTCCGGAGACCGACCACACCGCACCGCCTTGGGCACGCACCCCCGCAGCCCGATCCCGCAATGGGGCATCCGGCGCCTGCCGCCGCCCTCCCGTCCCCCTCACGCCCCACCTACGGGCTGGCCGGCACCCGGGAACGCCCGCCCTGCGCCTGCCTCGCAGTCTCCCCGCCCAAAGACCCCGGGGGAGTCACCGGCCGCACCTGGGACGGGCGCCACCCCCCCCGCCCGAGGCAAAAGGCGCCCGCCCGGCACCGAGCGGAGTGGCGCGACCCGGAACGGGCGACGCTGGAGACGCCGCGTTCTCCGACCCACAGCACGGGGAAACCCTGACATGACGCCGGCCGCCACCCCCACCCCAGGCCTCGACCAAGGCGTGCTCCAGCGTGCTGCTCTGCTGGGTGGCTTCGACCCGCGCGACCTGCTACCTGCGATGGCGGATGCCGCGAAGGACCCAGCGCTCGCCGACCTCGCCGCGCTCTGCGACGAGCGTGAGGTCGATGGCGCCTGGCTCTGGGCGCTGCTGCCCGACGCGCGCCGCGCGGCGCTGGCGCGCCTGCCCCCACCGGGAGCCGGGCGCGCACGGCTGCTGGCGGATCTGCCGCTGCGCCCAGGCGACGGCTTCGGCGCCGCGGCGGTCGACCTCCTGGCGCCCCACCCGCGTCCCGAACTGAAGCGCTTCCTCGATCATCCCGACGCGCCATTGCCCGACAAGCTCGGCACGGACCGTCTGCTGGCGCTCTTCCAAGTCTACCAACTGTTCCTCGAGGCGGGTGTCGTCCTGTCTGACTGGGCGGCGGACATCGGTCTGGGGCGGCGACTCGAGCGCGCGGTGGTGCGCCGGGGCGAGGACGCCACGGCCGAGGCGCTTCTCGGCACCGGGTTCCGCGGGCGCACGCGCGAGCTTGCGCTCCTGCTCGATTTTGCCGGCACCGGCGAGGCCACGGGTCCCGGCGCCGACCTTCTCAAGCCCTTGCCCGGCAGATCGGAGGAACCGATACGCCAAGACCTCGTCCCGGCGCTCGTGGTGACCGGCATCGGCGGAGTCGGCAAGTCGGCCCTGATGGAAGTGCTGCGCCGTCGCCTGCGCGCCCGGGCCGACCTTGCCACCGTCGTGCTCGACCTTGACCAAGTGGCGTTGCGCGGCGGCGATCGGGTGGCAATGACGCTCGAACTCCTATGGCAGATTGGACGGGCCACACCCGGGCTCGAGACCCCGATCAGCGGGTTGCGCTCTGGCCTCCGGGATACCCTCACGTCCGCCGCGACCGACGGGCGGACGATCGAGGCAGGCAGCCGCGCCGTCCTCGGCGCGCTCTCCGATCTCGGTGCGCTCCTCGACCTCGAAGGGCTTCGCGAAAGGCCGCTCGTTCTGGTGCTCGACACATTCGAGGAGGCGCTGGTGACCGGCGAGGAGCGAGTGCGACTCATTGCCGACTGGGTCGTGACCGTGGCACGGCAGTTCCCGCCCGGTGCCGTGCGGACGATCATCTCGGGCCGCGCGGCCGAGGATGTCGGCCGGATGCCCGCCGCCAACATCCATTTTCCAGGCTACCTCGAACTCGGCGACCTCGGCACACGCGCGGGACGCTCGGTGCTGACCGACATTTTCGTGCGCGACGGGGTCCGCCACCGCGACCTCGTCCCCGGCCTCGTCGCGACCTTCGGCTCGAACCCGCTCGTCCTCACCATCCTCGGCCGCTTCTGCAAAACGCTGCCGCGCAAACGGATCGAGCGGCTGATCGGCGACAGCGACCCTTCGTTGCGCAAGACATTCGATGCCGAGGTGCGCCAGCGGTTCCTCTACACGCGCATCCTCGAACGGCTCCGCGACAAAGAACTGCGCCGGTTGGCGAGCCCCGGCCTCGTCCTGCGCCGGATCACACCGCAGCTGATCGAGGAAGTGCTCGCCCCGGCTCTCGGTCTCGCCCTGCCCTTCGCCCCGGGCCACGCCCGCGACCTCTTCGGCCGTCTTGCCCGCGAAGTCTGGCTGGTGCGCAACACGCCGGGCCGGGACGAGCTCAACCACCTGCCGGACCTGCGCCGGGTCATGCTGCCCCATGTTCTTGCCGAGAAGGACGCGCGCCGCGTCGCCGAGACCGCGGCCGACTGGTACGACCGCCGCGACCGCGAGGGCGATCCCTTTGCCGCCTGGGAAAAGCTTTACTACCGCGCGCTGATCGACCCCGCGACCCTGCCGGACGACGACGAGGCGCTCAGGCAGTTCGCCGACGTCATGGCCGGCGCCGTGGCCGACCTGCACCTGGACGCCCAGGCCCGGATCAACGCCGCGCGGGGACGGGTCCTGCGCCGGGACGAGATCGCGCGGCTGTCCGGTGACGTCCGGCGCAGGGCCGCGACAAAGCGGATGGCGCAGCAGGTCTCCGA
>CAZOHN010000036.1:0-24130 GCA_964579325.1 uncultured Rhodobacterales bacterium | reverse complement strand
CAAGAACCACATGATCGTCATGCCCGATGCCGACATGGACCTTGCCGCCGACGCGCTCATCGGCGCGGGCTACGGCGCGGCCGGCGAGCGCTGCATGGCGATCTCGGTCGCGGTGCCGGTGGGCGACGCCACCGCCGACAAGCTGATCGAGAAGCTCGTGCCGCGGATCGAGAAGCTCAAGGTCGGCCCCTACACCGCCGGCAATGACGTCGACTACGGCCCGCTTGTCACGAAGGCAGCGATGGAGCGGGTCAAGGGCCTCATCACCTCGGGCGTGGAACAGGGCGCGGAGTTGGTCATGGACGGCCGCGACTTCCGGCTCCAGGGCTACGAGGACGGCTTCTTCGTCGGGCCGACGCTGTTCGACAAGGCGACCCGCGAGATGGAGATTTATCGTCAGGAGATCTTCGGGCCGGTCCTTACGACCGTGCGCGCGCAGTCCTACGAAGAGGCGCTGTCCTACGCGATGGACCACGAATACGGCAACGGCACCGCGATCTTCACCCGCGATGGCGATACCGCCCGCGACTTCGCCAACCGGATCAACATCGGCATGATCGGCATCAACGTGCCCATCCCGGTCCCGCTGGCGTACCACACTTTCGGTGGCTGGAAGAAATCGGGCTTCGGCGATCTCAACCAGCACGGGCCCGACAGCTTCCGCTTCTACACCCGCACCAAGACGATCACCTCGCGCTGGCCGTCGGGTATCAAGGAAGGCGCGGCCTTCAACTTCAAGCCGATGGACTGAAATGGACGACGATACTGAATGAAGAAGGGGCGGCCGCGTGGCCGCCCCTTCCCGTTTCGGAATCAGCCGTTCTTCAGGCCGACTTGCGCAGCTTGCGAACTCCAGCCAGACCGCCAAGGGCCGCCAGCATCGCCCAGCCCGCTGCCGGCAGCGGAACCGGAGGCACGTCCGGGCCAGTGCCGCCACCATCGTCCGGCTTGTCGTAGGAGACCGTGACCGAGGTCAGCTTGAACGACGAGTCGATGGTCTTGGTGGAGCATTCCTGCTTCCACTTCCACTTGTGACCGCTCCAGTACTTCACGTCCTTGCAGGACTGGTAGCTGGTCGAACCCGCGCCGACGCCGAACACCATCCCGGCGAGGACTTCGCCGAAGGTGTAGGACGACGAAACGACTGCGCTGAGAACCTCGCTGCCATCCACCAGGAGATCGAAAGTCGATCCCTTGCTGATGTAGCCAAAACCGAGCGACAGGATCGTGACTTCCTTGTTGAAAGTCAGAACCGCGAGGTCGTCGAGACCGAACGAGTCGATCGTGTGCTCGCCGTCGTTCAGGTTATGCTTCACGCCCAGGCCGTGTCCGGTCCAGGTCGCCACCTTTGCGGACGCGCCGGAGGTGGTGGTCCCCGTGACCGTAAGGCTCAGTTCGCCCGCGCTGTAGCCCAGGCTGTTCTGATAGCCCGAGTTCGCGCCGGTGAAGCTGAACGTCTCCTGGATCGTCGCGGCATTCGCTGCCGAGACTGCCGTCATCAGGGCAATGGCCGAGACTGCCCCTCCAAGTACCTTCATGTTACCGTCCCCTCTCGTTGACCCGGTGCGGGGTCGCTCCGCAGCACCGGGAAACCACACACACCCTGACGACTCCGGCTCCAGCTGCCGCAATTTTGCCCAAGTGTCTGCTCGGTATGCCCATACCGATCCACCCCTCACAAGACCTCTTGCGACATGGGCGAACGGTTTCTGAATGATTGTCGAGAGAACTCGGCAGAGCTTGGGAACATCGTGGATATTGTTCCAAATGCGAGTTCAATCAATGGGTTGATCCGATCTCCAGGTCCACTACCCAGAGCAGAGTAGCCCAATGCTGCGACCTCCACGCCCCAGCCGATTCGCTGCGTCGCTACCGTCGAGGGAGGGACTTGGGCGCCGTCTCGACGCAAAAGGGGCGGCCCCAAGGCCGCCCGTCAGGATGCGTGCCGGATGGCGTCTCAGGCGTCTCGGCGACGCGCAGCTACAAGCCCCACGATCCCGGCCAGCATCAACCAGCCGGCGGCCGGCACAGGCACTGGCGGAGGCGGAGGCGGAGGGGTGTCAGTTGTCCGGGCATAGAGACTGACGTGACTGAGGCCGCGCGGGACGAACTTGTCTCTGTTCGAGTTGTAGTTGAAGAGCGGCGCCTCCCAGTCACCCGACGTCCCTGACAGGATGTAGCCAACCTGCGAGGCCGGGTCGGTGTTCCCGTCCTGCCCGGCCTTGAACACCAGCGCGAAGGTGTCGAAAAGCGCAGTCGTGGCATTGTCGAAAATCGCCCAAGTGCCCTTTACCAGCGCGCTGTTCGCCGTGATCGAGAAGTTCGCAGAGGAAAGGCCCGGCAGGTCGATCTTGCCGAGGCTCTGCCAGTCGGAGAACCCGCCGAAGGCCGTTGCGTTGAACTCGCCGATGTCGTTGCTGACGTTGCCATCCGTCCCGATCAGCACGAAGCAGGCGGACGTTGGCGTCACGAGCGTCGTGACGTCGGGCGCATGTAACGCACAGGATTCAGCGGTAGCCGCATTCGCAGAGGATGTGGCCGAAAGCGCAGCGACGCTCAGGGCAATTGCCGAAACGGCCAACGTGACGCGCATGTCCGAACTCCTTCAACCAAGCCGCGGCGCGGCCGCAGTTCCGATTCAGTTAACCTTAATTAATTATTTCGCGCGGTTCGTCAAATTTCTGGCTAGTTCATGCGTGACAGTGCAACGCTGACGAGATCTGGGGTGGATTGTCGACGCCCCGGGTCGGAACCAGTCCGGCCGCACCCCGTTTTCGACCAGTGGTGATGCGATCGGATGGGTCTCCATGAAGCCCTGCGCCGTGTACGGAGCCAAGGCGCCCGCTGGAACCGGGGAACCCGAAGACGGAGGCACCCTGCACCTGACGCACAGGGCAATTGAAAAGGGCGGCCACAAGTGACCGCCCTCCCGAAGTCAACGCAAGAACGGCTCAGGCCTTCCGGCGACGCGCCGCGGCAAGACCGGCAATGCCAGCCAGCATCATCCACCCGGCAGCCGGAAGCGGGATCGGGTCGGGACCGCCGCCACCGCCACCGCCACCGCTGCCACCACCGCCACCGGCCGTGAAGACCGAGACGTGCGAAATGGTCGGAACATTCCGGCCATCACAGCCAACGTTGGGACCACCGCCCACGAGGATACCCGACTTGTTGGTATCGAATGCCCCAGAGGCCGACGGCCCGGTCACGCCCGAGAACAGGTAGGCCGAGAAACAGTCACCCGCCTTCACGGCGACGACCACGCTGGACAGGATGCCCGAGGCCGCGGCCCATGTGCCCGTCGTGACCGCTCAGCCGGTGCCCGTCACGGGGTCCCCGCCTTCGTCGGTCTTGCCAAGCAAGGACCACGAAAACCCGGTATCGCCGGAGCCGAAACCAGCAAAGGCGATGCCTTGGTTGAGCAGGTCGAGGAATCTGCTGTTGTTTCCGGTGTCGTTGCCTTCCGTGGCGCCAAAGCACCCTTGATAAGTTGCACCGGCGTCATCGAGCGTGGCACCGCCCGCCTGGCACGAGGCTGCGCTGGCAGCCGTGACAGACATGAACGCAGATCCGCAAAAGATGATCTTTACCGCAAGTGCGCGGTTCAGACTCATGTCCCATTCCCTTCCCATAGTGAGCCGCCCCAGAAACGGAGTTAGTGTTCTCTTGATTCGACAGTGCTTTCGAGGGAGTCAAAGTCTCGCATATCCGATCGCGAGTTTTGCAACCGCGGCGCGCGTGTTTAGGCCGGGCAGCGGCCAGGGCAGGTCTGTCTCCTCGGGATTGTGCGCTGATCGACGCTGGTCCGGTCAGCGACCTGATTCCGAGACGCGAACCGGCGCACGTCGAGGCGAAGCATTCCGAGACGAGCCACCGTCCCGGGGCCTCTCGAGCGACTTCCTCCAACACGTCTCGAATGGCTACCGTCGCGTCGCGGCATGACTGCGTTGCCATGCCTGAAGACGACGGCTTCCGCCGGACTTCACCTTGTTGACTTCCGACCGGCGTTGTCGTGTGCAGCTTGTGCGCGAGGTGCGCCGATCGGGAGGAGATCCGCCCCGACCGGGGCACTCGCCCTCAGGCTCCCGATACGCGCCAGACGATGTCCCCCACGTCATCCGCCATCAGCAGCGACGTCCTGTCTGGTCCGACCGTCACACCGACGGGTCGTCCGTAGGCCCGTTTCTCGTCCTCGGACAGGAAGCCGGTGAGGATGTCGCGGGGCGGGCCGTTCGGCTTGCCGTCTGCGAAGGGCACGAAGATGAGCTTGTAGCCGCTGAGCTTCGAGCGGTTCCACGATCCGTGCTGCCCGATCACCATGCCGGCACCGAAGCCCGGAAGGGTGCCGTCAGGCATCCAGCACAGGCCAAGCGACGCGGTGTGCCCGCCCAACGCGTAGTCCGGCGTGATGGCACGGGCGACGAGGCCTTCGTCCTGCGGCACGCGGTCGTCCACGGTCTTGCCCCAGTAGCAGTAGGGCCAGCCGTAGAAGCCGCCGTCCTGCACCGAGGTGAGGTAGTCCGGCGGGGTCTCGTCGCCCAGGCCGTCGCGTTCGTTGACGACCGTCCAGAGCGCGCCGGACACTGGCTCCCAGGCCATGCCGACGGCGTTGCGCAGGCCCGATGCGAAGATGCGGGCCTGCCCGGTCGCGAGATCGAGCTCCCAGATCGCCGCGCGGCCTTCCTCGGCGGCCATGCCGTGATCGCCGATGTTCGACAGCGAGCCCACCCCTGCGTAGATCTTACCGCCGTCGGGCGAGACGATGAGGCTGCGCGTCCAGTGACCGTGCGGCTTGAACTCGACGAGTTTCTCGCCGGGTCCCGAGACCGAGGTATCGCCCGGGCTGTAGTCGAAGACCCTGATCCCGTCGGTGTTGCCGAGGTAGAACCGGGTGCCGACCAGCGCCATGCCGAAGGGCTGGTTCTGGTTCTCGACGAAGACGTGGCGGATCTCGGCCGTGCCATCGCCGTCGGCATCGCGCCAGAGCGTGACGCGGTTGGCACTGTCGCCGATCGCCTTGACCCGCCGCATCGTCGCCTGGGCGGCGTGGTCCATCAGGGTCCTGGGCGGCGCGGGCTGTTCCATCGATTCCGCGACGAGGACATCGCCGTTGGGAAGAACCTCGATCCAGCGGGGGTGGTCGAGCCCGGACGCGAAGGCGTTGACCTTCAGGCCCGGCGCGCAGGTGGGCAGGCGGCCGTCTCTCCAGCCATAGGCGACGGGCATCTTGAGGGTCATGATGCCCTGTTTCCGCGCCTCGGGTATGAGGGGTTGCGCCCCGATGGCCTGGTGCGAGGGCGATCCCATGCGCCTCAGGAATGCCACTGTGCCGCCAACCACGGCGGTCGCCCGCGCGATCAAGTCCATCCTTGTTGCCCTCCGTGTTCTGCGTGGCTCAGCCTAGCGGGACATCGGAGCGGATGACAGCCCCGTCGTCCGTGCGGACGGCCTTTGCCGAGCTGCCGGGCGTGGCTGCTCACGTTTGAGCAATGCACCTAAGCCATTGCTTCATATAATAAAAGCTTTTTGCGTTAACCTGATCTCAACCTTTTTCCGCCGCCTCGGGCGGGGCGGCGAGGGATGCGGGCGGCCCCTGGCATACGATGCCGGAGAGGTCAGGGTGCGCCGGTTGGTCGGGGGCTGCCGACTGACGCATCCGGTTTCACCCGCCTGCACGGTTTCGGCGACCCTTTAGGGACGACAGGTGCGCCCTGGGGAAGCCGCCCCGCCGCGAGCCCGGGAGGCCCCACCCCACAACCAGGAAGCGCGACCACGCCAAACAGAAGTACGGACACCTCGACCGCCGCCTCCCGTGGTCCGCGACCGCAAGCATCCTCATGGCGGCCGCTTGTGCCGATCTCCCGTCCTAGCTCTGCCGGACCTGAACGTGCCGCACACCCAGAAGAGGACGCGGACCCAAGAAGAGGTGGAGCACGAGCGCCGCGAGCCAGTAGACGACGGCAAAGACCCAGTAGGTCGTCGCACCTGCGACCACCGGGCTGACCGGAAAGACGATGATTGCGGCATTGAACGAAATCTGGGTGACGAGCACTGCCAATCCGCTGCCTGTGCGGGCGTAGACAAGCGCGCACACCGCCGCGACCCCGGCCTGGTTGATCACCAGAGCACCGAGCGGAAGCCCGGGAATCACGCCGATGTTCAAGAGCACCATCGGGAACCACCACAACGCCCAGACCACGCCGACGATCTGGCTGGCCATGAAATGGCCGAACCGAGGGGCGAGACGCGACAGCGCATAGCCGATCCAGACCACCTCGCCGATGAGCGAGCCCACGAAGAGAGACGCCACGGTGCCTGGCCGGGTCAGCGGTCCGAGGCGCAAGGCGTCGGTCGAAAGCGGCTCGCCCCCGAACGGCACCATGATGAACAACACCACACTGGCCATGGCCGCGCCCCAAAGCAGACCGAAGAGGTACCAGCGCGGGTCGATGCGCCAAAGCTTGAGGGGTTCGAGCAGACCGATGACGGCTCCGCCCCCCCGGGCGATCAGAACCACCGACACAAGCGTTCCGCCAAGAAGCAGGAAGCGGCCGTAGTTGTAGAGCCCGCGCGGGAGAACCCCTGTGGCGATGCCCCAGACGAAAGCGGCGTTCACGACAACGACGAGGGAGAGAAACACCCATACTTCATGACGTTGCACGAAAGTCTTCATGTCATGTCCTTCAGTCTCTCGTCGCGATCACAAGCATCCAGCGGGCACCGCCGAGGTCCATTTCACGCCGGAATCGGACGGTGTAGCCTTCCCGCTCGAGCAGGTGACAATGATTGTGCGAGAAGGAATTCTCTGCGCCGAACACATGCGAGGCGGTGTCGTTGGAAAGATCGTGGGAGGGATCGACCGGCTCGACAAGCGCAACGGCGACACCCGCATGTCCCGCCAGACGCCGGAACAGCCCCGCCAGTTCGTCCCCGGAGAAGTATTCCATCACGCCCCCGTAGGTCAGGAGGATCGTGCCATCGCCGCGATGGTCGTCGAAGAGGTCGAGTGCGTTGCCGGCGCGAAAGGTCAGGCGTGGGTCGTCGGCATGTGCCGCAGATGTCCGGGCAATGATCGCCGCGTTGATGTCCAGACCGACCAGTTCGCCCAGTTCGGGCAGGGAGCCCGCCAGATGCGCCAGCACGCGCCCGTCACCGCAACCAATCTCCACGAGCCGGACATAGGGACGCCGGGCAACCTCGGCCACGAGCGCCTCGACGATCTCGTGATGCGGACCGAGGAACCACCGCTGAAACCGGTCGGCGTAGCGGTCGTAGTAGTTGCCCGGGGCATCGCCCTGCCAGAAATCGTGCAGTGTGGCCTGCACGGCGGCCTCGTCGCCACGCCAACGCGCGCGCCCCAGCCGGGCCTGCAGGACAAGGCGCTTGAGCCTGAGGTTTCGCCCGGTGGCTTCGCCCGAGGCGATATCGCGCCCAAGGCTCGGATATGCGAAGTCGAGGACCGTGCCCGCAAGCGTCCGGACGAAATCGCGCACGGGATTGCGTTTCATGCCGCGCCCCTGGCAGCGGGGCCGTGATATCGCGCAAGGGCACAGACCGCATCGGTTCGACCGAGGTCGGGATAGTCGAGCCGGACTGCCGGGCCGACCGGCAGGCGATAACCCACGGGCCAACCGTGCTCGAGCGTCAGTTCTATGGCGCGCGGGTCGAGTGCCATCCCCTCGCCAGTGAGCTTCATTCGCGCTTCCTTGGCGGTCCACATCGACAGGAACAACGCCGACGCCTCTTCCGTTGGAACGCTGTCGAGCGCCTGCCGCTCGGACGCGACAAGCACGTTCGAGGCAAGGCGCAAGGGGTCAAGGGTTCGATCGCGAAATTCCAGGTCTATCCCCACGGGTCCGTCCCACGAGACAACCAGAACAGCCAGTCCGCCGCTGTGGCTGAGATTGAACTGAGGCACAGGCCGTCCCGGCAGGGCCTGGAGGAACGGTTTGCCGTGGGACCCGGCCTCCAGCAGCAATGCAGCGGGATCGCCCCCTGTTGCCCTGGCCAGCGCCTGCCGCATGTAGCCTCGTCCGCGGACAAAACGGTCACGATCCCGGGCGAAGCGGAATCTTGCGGCCCGCTCATGTTCGGCGGGCGACAGAAGCCCGGCGGCAGTGACAAGCGGGATGTCGTCGTCGTTATCGAGCTGGCAGACCGAAATCTCGACACCGCATTGCTCTGGACGCGAGAATTGGGACAGGGCGTTCATTCTCGGCCCGATCCGACGAGGGCATCGTTGATGTCGCCGGCCATGGCGGCGGCAAGGTCATGGACGGCGGGCGGCTTGAGCATGTCGAGATGTCCGCTGTCGAGCGACCGCAGGCGGATACCCCCCTGCACGAGGCGACCCCAGCCGAACAAGGGATCCGCGGCAGAGATCATCGCATCGGCGAAGCCGTCACCGCGCGTCGCAAAGAGGCTGATGCTGCCCGCATAGGGACCGGGACGGTAGGCCCGCGCGACCTGGGACCAGTGTTGGACGAGGTGGCGATAGAGAAATGCCCCCGGCCAGAAGCGCTCGCCCAGTTGCACCACGCGATTGGAGAGCAGTCTGCCGCGCAGCGCCGAGGTCAGCCTTGGTCCAAGGCCCGAGAAGCCGCGCTCGGCGATCGCCCGCCATTCGTAGCCGAGACGGGTCCGGAACGGCACCTTCTTCTTCACCGAGAAGCCCGGCGCGAACATGTCGAGCACACCCACCCAGGCGACCGTCTCGCCCGCGGCCACGAGCTGTCGGGCGATCTCGAAGGCCGTGAAGGCACCTCCCGAGTAGCCGGCCAGCAGCCACGGCCCCTCGGTGTGATGGCGGCGCATGTGCGCGATGTGATCGGCTGCGATGGCCTCCACGGTATCGTGCATCCGGTGACCGAGGATACCGCGGGTCTGCAGACCGATCAGTGGCCGATGCAGACCGATCTCGCGGCCGAGCGCGTGGAGGTTGTTCACGTTGCCACCAATCCCACCGACGAGGAACAGGGGCAGCGCACTGCCGCCGGGCCCCGGATGAACCACGACGGTGGTGTCCCATGGGGCCATGTCGGGCGGGCCGGCGTCCACTTCGGAGACCGCGTCCGCAGCGCTCAGCGTGTCGATCCGCGCCGCAAGGCTGCGGATCGATTGCGCCGCATAGAGGGTCGAGATCGGCAGATCGAGGCCGTAGGTTGTGCGGATGCGGGCAAAGATCCGGACGGCCATGAGCGAGTGCCCGCCGAGTTCGAAGAAGTTCTCCTCTGCCCCGATGCGCGCCATGCCGAGTTCCTTCGCCCATGCCTCGTGCAGGAAGGCCTCGGTCTGCGTTTCTGGCTCGTCAGATGCGGCGACCGGCACCGACTCCAGCGGCCAGTCAGCGAGGCGGACGCGGTCGATCTTGCCACTGGGGGTGAGGGGGAGCTGTTCGAGGGCGACGATCCGGTCGGGCAGCATGTAAGCCGGCAGGCGCGCGGCAAGCGCGGCGCGAACCTGGGCCGGATCCGCCCCGGCGGGGGATACGAAGGCCACGAGTCTCTGGTCGCCCGCGCCACCTGCCCGGGCCAGTACAGCGGCGGCAACCTCGACCGCTGGCAGCGCTGCAAGCTGGGCCTCGATCTCGCCAAGCTCGATCCGGTGGCCGAGCCGCTTGATCTGATGGTCACGCCGCCCCTCGTAGGCCAGTTGACCATCCGGGAGCCAACGGACCAGATCGCCCGTGGCGAACATCCGCGCGTCCGTGTCGCCAGCGAACGGATCGCGGAGGAAGCGCGCATCGGTCAGATCGGGAAGGTTGAAGTAGCCCGCCGCCACCGCATCGCCTCCGACATGGAGTTCCCCCGTCTCGCCCTCGGGCAGAAGCCGCCCGTCCGGGCCAAGCACGTAGAGCCGCGCGTTGTCGATGGGCGCGCCGATCGGAACGTCATCCCCTTCACCGGTCACAACGGCGCAGGTCACATCCGCGGCCACCTCCGACGAGCCGTAGAGGTTGACCAGTCGGACACCGTCTGCCCGGCCGAGGAAGGCGCGCGCGAGTGGCGCCGAGAGCCGTTCCCCGGAGGACACCACAAGTCGCAGGTCGGGAGCGGCGCGCCGCACATCGAGCCCGGCCTCGACGATCATCCGAAGAAGCGACGGCACCAGGACCAGGCGCGTCACCCGATGCCGCCCGAGGGCAGACAGAAGATCGGCGGGATCGCGCAAGCGCCCATCCCCGAGGATCACTGCGGGAACGCCGGCGAGGAGCGGGCCGAAGATCTCGGCCACCGAGTCGACGAAGCTGAGCGCCGTCTTGTGGCATAGCACTTCGCCCGGCACGAACGGGAATGCGCGGGCCATCCAGTGCAGGCGGTTCACCGTAGCGCGATGGGTTCCCATGACGCCCTTGGGCCGGCCCGTCGAACCCGACGTGTAGATGAGATACGCCATTCCGGAGGGGTCGACCGCCACCGGAGCCAGAGGGACGGCCGCCGCGATCTCTTCAGGTCCGAGGTCGTCGATCAGTAGCTGCCGGTCGGTGCCGAGCTTGCCCGCGTAGGCCCGCGAGGTGACGACCGCCCGCGGGCAGGCGTCCGACAGCACGAGGGTGAGCCGTTCGGCCGGATGCGCCGGATCCAGGGCGAGCCAGGCGGCTCCGAGCCGCAGCGCCGCAAGCATCGCCGCCACCATGCGCGGCGAGCGGTCGAGGCAGATACCGACGATGTCGCCCTGCCCCACGCCCGCACGAAGGAGCCTGTGGGCAAGCGCCGTCGCCATCGCGTCGAGCGCTCGATAGCTCGTCTCCTGGCCGTCCTCCCCGATCAGGGCCGGCCTGTCGCCCTGTGCGACCGCCACGGCGGCAAAGAGCGTGGCAAGCGTCTCCTCGCGTGGATACTCCGCCCGCCGCCCCTGCAGCTCGATCAGCAGCCGGCGCCGCTCCGCCGCGCCGAGCAAATCGTGCGTGGAGACCGGGGCTTCAGGTGCCCTTGCAACCGCGTCGAGCAACTGCTCGAATTGCACGATCCAGTGATGGATCGTCTCGGGTGCAAAGAGGTCGGAGCGGTATGACCACTCCATCGTCACCCGGTCGGGCGCGTCGGTCACGTTGACGTAGAGGTCGAAGTGCTCGTGCGTGCGCGGATTCGTCCGAAGGCCGGTGGCGACGGGGTCGAACCCCAGCGTGCCTAGGTCCAGCCCGGTGTCGATGTTGAACAGCACCGGGACGAGCGGAACACGCCCTTCCATACGCGGCAACCGCAATGCACCGACGATCTCGCCGAATGTCAGCTTCTGGTGATCGAGTGCGTCGAGAAGCGCGCTTCGAACCGAGCCCAGCAGGGTTGCGAAGGACGCATCGGGATCGACAACGGCGCGAACCGGCAGGAGGTTGACGCAGTGACCGACAACTCCGGGCAGCGCGTGCGCTGCCTGCCCTGACGTCGGCATCCCGAGCACGACATCGCGGGTGCCGGCGAGGCGGCCCATATGCAGCGCGAAGGCCGCGAGCATGAGATTTGCGAAGGTCGCACCACGGCTCCGGGCCAGTGTCCGCAGGCGGACAGCCAGGTCGGGCGAGACATCCATGTCGATACGGGCACCTGTTCCCAGGCCCGTTCCCGGCCGAGCCGCCCGGGTGGGCAGATCCAGCCCCTCGGATGCGCCGGCAAGCGTCCGGGTCCAGTAGGCGCGCGACTCCGCCGCTGCATCGCTGCGGCTCCAGGTGGTTTCGGCGCGGACGTAGTCGGCGATGCTCTCAGACGCCGACCAGTTAGGCAGGGCATTGCCGGCAGCCGCGGCCTGCGCCGCGCCGATGTCGGCAAGCATCCGGGCAATCGACCAGCCGTCGCAGACGACGTGATGGGCCGTCAGAACGAGGCGGACCTCGTCGGGCATTCGTGCAATGTGGGCCCGGATCACCGGACCATTTGCAAGATCGAACGGCGTGGCGACCTCGGTTTCCACCAGAGCCGCGAACCGGTTTGCCCGCTCGGCCTCGGGCATCGCGCTCAGATCGGTCTCGGCGGCGCGAAACCGCATCTCCGGAACCACGATCATCCGCATTCCGTCGGCGGGAAACGTCGCCCGCAGCGCATCGTGCCGCGCGACGCAGGCGGCGAGCGCTGCCTGAAGCGTGCCAGTGTCGACCGAACCCGGCAGGGTCAGCGTCACGCTTTCGTTGTAGCCTGGGTTGACCTGCGGATTGACTGCGATGGCCGCGAGGATCTCGCGTTGAGCGGTCGTCGTCGGCACTTCGATCGGCCCTGGCCGGGCCAGCATGCGCGCCGCGATTTCGGCCTCACCCCCCGGAGTCGAGAGGCGAGGCGGCACGGCCCGCACCTTCGGTCCGTCATGGGCAACGGGGTCGCGGCCCGTCAGCATTCCCGCAGCCCGCATCTCGAGCGCCGAGTCCTTCACTGCCTCGATGACGTGGTCGATGTCGGCTTCGTCGTGCGCGGCCGTGACGTAGGACGGAAACCCTTCGAGGAAGAACACCCCGCGGTCGCGCATATGCGCCCCGATGAGGCTGCCGAACTTCTGGTCCTCTCCGATGCGGAGATACATCAGCGACCCGCAGTTGGGGAACTCGAACGGCATGTCGTTGTCGCGGAACCAGCCGTCGAGCGTGCCCGCCAGCCGGTCGCCGCGCGCGTCCATCGCGCGCCAGAAGAACGCGGGCTGTGCCGAGAGGTGCCGCAGCATCGCCCGGACGCTGGCCATGGCGAGCGGGTGGCGCACGAAGGTTCCGGCGAAGAAAGTGACCGGGGCGGAGGGGAAGCTGTCGTCACCATAGGACCACTGGCCACCGTCGAAGGTGTCCATGTAGCGGGCCTTGCCTGCCACCACACCCACCGGCAGGCCGCCGCCGACGACCTTGCCGTAGGTCACGAGGTCAGCGTCCACGCCATAGAACCCCTGCGCGCCACGGAGCCCGAAGCGGAAGCCCGTCACAACCTCGTCGAAGACGAAGAGGGCACCGGATTGCTCGGTAATGCGGCGCACCTCGCGAATGAAGTCGCCCGGGCGGAACTCGGGGCGGCGGCTCTGCACCGGCTCGACGATGACGGCCGCGAGGGTGTCGGCGTTCGTGCGGATCCAGTCGAGCGACTCGGGCGTGCCGTAGGGCAGCACGACGATGTTGCGGACCGACTCGCGCGGGATCCCTGGCGCGAGCGGCATGGTGCGCGGCCCATCCGCCCCCATGACGCCGCGCACCAGCACTTCGTCGAAGTTGCCATGATAGTCGCGGGCGAACATCACGATGCGGTCGCGTCCCGTGCAGGTCCGCGCAACGCGCATCGCGCCGTAGACCGCCTCGGACCCGGTGCAGACGAAGCTTGTCCTTTCGTTTCCGGTGACCTCGCAGAAGAGCTGCGCCGCCTCCATCGCGGCCAGGCTCTGCGGACCGACCTCGAAGCCCTCGTCGATCTGCGCGTGCAACGCGTCGACCACGATATCCGGGGAATGACCCAGGAACCCGGGGCCGAAGCCGTTGAGAATGTCGATATACTCGTTGCCGTCCACGTCGATCAGCCGTGAGCCTTTCGAGCGGACCGTCACGATCTGATAGACGATTTCCTTCCACAGACGGTTGAAGCCCGACGCCGTGCGCGGGTCGGCGTGCCACGGGCGGTAGCGGGCGGTCAGGGCTTTCGAGCCCGGCGTCCTGGCGGTGTAGCGGGCGACCAGAGCGTCGATATGCGCCTGCTGCTCGGGCGCAAGCGGGTCGACCTCGGTGGCGATGCGCGTCATCGGCGCGGAGGTCGGTGCCTCGGCTGCCGGTTGCGGCGCCCCGGACGACGGGGCGGCAGTGCGGGGGCGACCGGTGGCAGTCACATGGGCGGCAAGCGCGTCGATCGTTGCATAGCCATCAATCAGTTCGCGCAGGGTCACGGTCACGCCGAAGCGGTCGGCGATCGAACGGGTCGCCTGGGTGAGCAGAAGAGAGTCGAATCCGAGTTCGAGGAAGGTGGCCCCACCCTCCATCCGCGCGGCATCGAGGCCCGAAAGGTCGGCCAGAACCTCGCGGAGTTGATCGGCCACACTTTCGACGGGCGGCGCTTCCGGGGTTGCGGGGCTTTCCGTAGCCTCGCCCGGAAGGCTGTCGCCGCCCGGCGCGACAGCGGCGTCCAGCGGGGCCGGTTCGACCCAGAACCGCTTGCGCTGGAACGGATAGGTCGGCAGCCCGGCAGCGCGCGGCGCCGAGGCGCCAACCCCGTCGAGCCGGCCCCAGTCCACGGGCAGGCCATGGCTCCACAGAAGCCCGAAGGCCTCGATCATGCTGCGATGGGCACATGCCGTCTCGGCCTGGGCATGGGGTAGTGAAGCCACGCCGGGCAACCCGCCCTGGCCCTGCCCGGCCAGCGTGGCGAGCGTCCTGCCCGGCCCGGTCTCGACCGCGATGTGCCGCCCCTCGGCCCTCAGGACTTCCATCGCCGCATGAAACCGTACCGGCCGGCGCATGTGTTGCGCCCAGTAGTCGGCGTCGGTGGCCTCCAACTCGGTCAACCAGTCGCCGGTGACGGTGGAGAGGATCGGGATGCGTGGCGCGTGCAGCCGCACCCGAGCGACCTCCGCGCGGAACGGCGCGACAGCGTCGTCCATCATGTGGGAATGGAAGGCGTGGCTGGTGTGGAGACGCTGCGAGGTCAGCCCCGCTGCCTCGAGCCGCGGCACGAATGCCTCTGCCGCTGCCTGCGATCCGGCGACGACACAGAGCCTTGCGCCGTTCACGGCCGCGAGGTCAAGCCCGGACCCCGTCAGCATTGGCAGGAGCTCGGCTTCGGAGGCGCGGACCGAGATCATCACGCCGCGCGGCAGGTCGGACATGAGCCGTCCGCGAAGGGCTATCAGCCGCAGCGCATCAGCGAGGTCGATCACCCCCGCAAGGGTCGCCGCGGCGATCTCGCCGACCGAATGGCCGACCATCACCGTGGGCGTGATTCCCCAATGCTGCCACTGCCGGGCCAGCGCGTAGCCGATGGAGAAGATTGCGGGTTGCGCAACGGCGGTATCGGTCAGCCATTCGGCGGCTTCCGCTCCCTCGCCGTTGATGACGCCGAGCAGGTCGAACCCGACCTCTGGCCGGAGCAGCGCCGCGCAGTCTTCCATGGCGGAGCGGAACACGGACTCCGCCTCGAAGAGGCCGCGACCCATGCCCGGATGTTGCGCGCCCTGCCCCGGGAAGAGGAACGCCACCTCCGACCGGCGTCCCGCCGCGACGGAGCGGCCGGAGTAGTCCCGGGCAGTCCGGGCAAGGTCCGACATGTGGCCCGCGACCAGGACCGTCCGCTGCCCGAAAGCGCGGCGCCCGTGGCGGAGGGTGGCGGCGACGGCGGCGGGATCGGCCCCGGGATTCGCCGCGGCCCAGTCGCCCAGCCGCGCGACCGCTGCGGCCAGCGCATCGGACGAACTTGCGGAGACCGGAAACGCTCGCGGCCGGTCCGTGCGGGAAGCGGGCATTTCCGCCGTCCGAACCGGGGCCTCTTCAAGCACCATGTGAACGTTCGTGCCACCCACGCCGAAGGCAGACACCCCCGCCCGACGCGGGGCCTCGCCGCGTTCCCAGGCAACCCGGCGCGCTGCGGGCGCAAGCGCCGATCCCTCGACCGCGAGCAGCGGGTTGGGCCGGTCGAAGTGCAGGAGCTCGGGGATCACGCAATCCCTGAGGCTCAGCGCGGTCTTGATCAGTCCGGTCACCCCGGCGGCGATATCGAGATGGCCGACATTGGTCTTGGCCGTGCCCACAAGGCAGGTCGGGCCGGCGGGCGAGGGGCCGAATGCCTCGTTCAGCGCGGCGTATTCGATGGGATCGCCGAGCGGCGTGGCCGTGCCATGCGCCTCGACATAGCCGATGCTCGCAGCCTCAACCCCCGCCGCCCGGTGCGCTTCGCGGATCACCTCGGCCTGCGCAGCGATCGACGGCGCCGCATAGCCCGCCTTGCGCGCGCCGTCGTTGTTGATCGCGTGGCCGCGGATCACGGCGGCGATGTGGTCGCCGTCGGCCAGCGCATCCTCCAGCCGGCGCAGAACCACGAGCGCTGCGCCGTCACCGAAGACCGTGCCGCTGGCGTCGGCATCGAAGGTACGGCAATGCCCGTCCGCCGAGGCCATCCCGTCCGGCAGGTAGCGATAGGGTCTCCGCGATGGGAAGGTGATCGATACCCCGCCCGCGAGCGCCATGTCGCTCTGGCCGTTGCGCAGGCTCTCGCAGGCCTGCGCAACCGCGAGGAGCGAGGTCGAGCAGGCGCTCTGCACCGTCACGGCCGGGCCCCGGAGGTTCAGCTTGTAGGCAATTCGGGTGACGAGGAAGTCCTTGTCGTTGCCGAACAGGGTCGCGAAGTCTTCGACAGGATAGCCGGCGGCGAAGCGCCGGGTGGCGCCCGGTGCCGAGAGCAGGTTGTTCAGCAGGTAGGAGTTCTGGCTGCTGCCCGCGAAGATGCCGATCCGCCCGTCGAAGCGTTCGGGGTCGTGGCCGGCTTCCTCGAGGGCGGTCTGTGCCACTTCCAGCAGGACGCGGTGCTGCGGGTCGATCCGCTCTGCCTCGCGCGGGGGGATCCCGAAATGCGCGGCGTCGAAGTCCGCCGCATCGGCGACCACACCACGCGCCAGGACCGCATCCGCGGCCGCAGGGATTTCGAGTTCGTGGGCGCTGAACTGCGAGATCAGTTCGCGACCCTCGACGAGGGCCTGCCAGAAGCTGGCGACATCGGGCGCGCCGGGAAACCGGCCGGCCATGCCGATGATGGCGATTGCGCCACCGGACCCCACGCGCGGACGTTCACTGGCCGCCAAGGCGGTCGCGGCGACGACCGGCCGCGCTGCGCCGGACGCTCCGTCCGCCAAAGCCCGCGCCAGCGCGGAGGGGCTCGCGTGGCGGAAGAACGCCTCCAGCGGAACTTCGCGCCCCAGCGCGGTGACCAGCCGGTCCTGCACCCGTGCCAGTTGTAGCGAGGAGGCCCCGAGATCGAAGAAGTTCAGGTCCGGGTCGATCATGGATGCGGGCAAGCCCAGGACGTCGCCCAGAGCCTCGACAAGTGCCGCCTCGAGCGCCGGGACAGTGGGGCGGGCCGAGGGCTGCGGGCGGGTCGGCGCCTCTGGAACCGGGGGCGCCCGTTCGGCCAGCGCCCGGCGATCCACCTTGCCATTGACGTTGAGCGGCAACGCATCGATGCGGACGATACGGTCGGGCACGGCATGGGGTGGCAATTGCGCGGTGAGGTGCGCCGACAGGTCCTCCGGGCAGGCCGATCCGGTGAAGTATGCCACCAACAGCTTGTCTGCGGCATCTGCCCGCGCGACAGCCACGACGACCGCCTGGCCGACGCCCGCAACGGCCTCCAGCGTCGCCTCGATCTCTCCCGGCTCGATCCGGAAGCCGCGAACCTTCAGTTGCGTGTCGATCCGGCCCCGGAAGTGCAGCAGCCCTTGCTCATCTTCCCGGACGAGATCGCCCGTGCGGTACAGCTTCACGTTCGAATCCCAGGGCGCAGAGACGAACCGGCCCGCCGACAGGTCCGGCGCGCCAAGGTACCCCAGCGCCAGTCCGCTCCCCGAGGCGCAGAGTTCTCCCTCAGCGCCGGGCGGCACCGGCACGAGATCGGGCCCGAGAACATGAACCTGCGTGCCGTCGATCGGGCGTCCGATGGGAATGGGACGGTCGGAAGCCACATCCTCCAAGCTGATCGGATGCACGGCCGTGAACGTGGTGTTTTCGGTCGGCCCGTAGCCATTGAACAGCATAAGGCCCGGGCAGGCTTCGAGGACCCGCCGGGCACGGGCAGGCGAAACCACGTCGCCGCCCGTCAGCAATTGCCGCAGAGGCGCGAAATCGGCTGGACGTTCGTCTGCCATTGCATGGAACAGACCAGCCGTGACCCACAGAGTGGTGATGCCTTCGCGCCGGATCGCTTCGCCAAGTCCGCGCAGCGTCACCGTCTCGTCTTCGGAAAACACCAGCGCGCCACCATTCAGAAGCGCGCCCCAGATCTCCAACGTTGCTGCATCGAACGTCACCGGCGACGCCTGAAGGATCCGCTCATCGTCGCCCAGACGGATATAGCTCTGGTTCACCACCAGACGCAGGATCGCACGATGGGGCACGAGAACGCCCTTGGGTTGCCCGGTGGAACCCGAAGTGAACATCACATAGGCGAGCGCCTCCGGGTCGTCGGAGGGCACCGCGGTAAAGTCCCCGTCCGGGCTCTCGCCATCCGCGTCGAGTTCGGTCAGGCCAAGCCCGGACAGTGCCGGCAAGCGACCGACGACGACGCCGAGGCCCGCTGCCTCGACAATGGCGGCAAGCCTCGATGGCGGATTCTCGCGGCCGAGCGGCACATAGGCGGCGCCGACCTTCAGAACGGCGAGAAGGGCAACCACCGTCCGCGGCGCGCGCACCGCCTCGACACCCACCGCATCGCCGGGCCGGACGCCTGCAGCCACCAGACGCGCGGCAAGACCATTGGCAGCCCGATCGAGGTCCCTGTAACTCCAGGACCGAGCGCCCTGCTTGAGCGCAATCCGCTCCGGGCCCCGCCCCAGCACTTCCAGGAACCGGCCGACAACACCCTTGTAAGTCTCAATCAGCTTCAGCAAAACCGTTAGAACCCCGAAAGAGGACCGGCTGGAAATCCAGGCCAACCCATTCGCCAAAAGACCCGATCCACGTTTCCAGCCAAACGTTCGGACGGATCAACTACATGGCGCCCCGTCACTATACATGCCTTTCGCGCGACTTTCGGTAAAGAGTTTCCGGTCGTTCGATACCGAAACAAGGACTTGAGGCTGCAAAGACCGCGGATGCTGCCGATTGTGGTGAAAGGTGAAACAGGCCGCCGGATCCTCGATCGAGCGACATTCTCCCCGATGCGACAGGTCGCCGAATCAAGGCCCGCCGGCTTCATCCCCATCAAGGAACGTACTTGAATTGCGAATCGTTCGGATCGGGCCGACGTCTCGCGTCCGCCTCTCATCCGCTCCGCCAGGGAATTGTTTCGGTGTCGCGCCATGGTCTCTGCCAGGCACCCTCGATCGCCCCTGGTGCACGCACGCCCAGAAGCACGCCAATGCAATCAACCCGCGATTGCCCCCGCCAATTTCCACGGCGCAGGCTGAAACGGCGCGGCTCCCGTTTGCGGCGATCTCCCGGCCCGGCGGCGAACCACGGGCTGCACCGTCAAGAGCCCCGCTTCGCCTGACCCGCCTCGCGCTGCAGCCAATCCCGCAAGTCCAGCTCGGCACGTTCGAGCGTACCGCGGTTGAGCAGCTTGCGCAGGACCGCCACTGCGACGGCCCTGCCCCGAAGGTTGAAGAGTCCTTCCCCGCAGTCGGCTGCATGGACCTCCAGCTTTTCGTAGATCGATTGAAGCCGGTTCTGCACCGAGCGCAGCGAGAGCCCCCGGCGTCGCGAGATCGCCCGGTCGGTCAGGCCGAGCGCGATGTCGAGAAGCACCTCGTATTCTGTCTCCGAGATCCCCATCGCGGGCGCGGCACTCTTCTGCTGGGTGCCACGCACTTCGCCGTCGATCACGCACTGGTTCTCGACGAATATGCCGCGGAGGGCGAGGCGCAGCCTTTCATCGGACGCCGACTTGAGAACGTAGCCGTAGGCAGCTCCGGGCGGCACGATCCGGCTGACGCCACGGACATAGGCTTCATCGGAGTAGTTCGACCAGAACAGGATGCGCGTCTCGGGACGTTCCCGCCAGATCGTACGGGCCGCGTCGATCCCGGTGCGTGGCTGCATCTGCAGGTCCATGACGACGTGGGCGTCGGGCATGTCGCGGGCGCAGGCCTCGCCCTCGGCCCCGTTTGTCGCCTCGACGACCGCACCGCATTCCGGCAGGGCTTCGCGCACCACCTCGCCAAGATAGGCGCGATGCAGCGGGTCGTCCTCGACGATCAGGACCCTCATGATGCCTCCCGCAACGCGACCCCGCCCTCGGTCAGCGGAAAGGCCACGCGCACCGTCGTCCCCCCCCCGTCCGGTCCGGATCCAAGGCTGAACCGCGCACCCACCAGTCGGGCGCGGGTACGCATGTTGTCAATGCCCGCCCCGCCCCGCCGACGCGCCGGACCCAGGCCCCGACCGTCGTCCGTGACCGACAGGACGATCTGCCCGTTCGCGCCCGCGAGCCTCACCGAAACGCACCGGGCGCCGGAATGGCTCACGGCGTTGTTGACCGCCTCCTGCACGATCCGCAACAGCGTAACGGCCACGGTAGCGGGGAGGCGGTCCAGAACGCCATCGGTTTCGTCGCGCACGAGCGTCGCCATCGGATGCCCGCTGTCCCGCACGGCGCGATCGAGGTGGTTCTCGACGGCGTCGCAGAAGCCGAAGAGATGCAGGACGCTCGGCTTGGCCTCCTCGATGATCTGCCGGAGCGCGGCCATGCTGGCCTGGAGACTTTCGATCAGCGAGGCCACCTCCTGCTGGTCGACCCCAGGCGCGAGCGACAGACGTTCGAGCCGCCGCGCAAGCCGGGTCAGGTCGGCCAGCGTCTGGTCGTGCAGGTCCATCCCGATCCGCTGCCGCTCGGCCTCGAGCGCCTCGGTCAGCCGCAGCGCGCCCAGCCGCAGTCCCTCCTCGCGGGCACGCGCCTCTGCCTCGACGATGGCCGAATGCCGTGCGTGTTCGGAGGCGCGCAGTGCAAAGAAGTAAGGCGCAAGTATTTCAGCGACATAGCGACCGTTCCGCACATCGGCGGATGTGTAGACGCCGGGCTCGTGACGCGAGCAGGACAGCGCACCGATCACGTCGCCGTGGACGATCATCGGCAGGTGGATGCGGGCGCGTAGTCCGTGGTCGTGGATCGGGGTCGTGAAGGCGCCGGGGAAGTGGAACTGCGGGTCCATCGTGGCATCACCGGTCAGGATATGATCGACCTCACCCATCAGAAGGGACCGGATCGGGCTGAGTGCGACAGGCGCCTGCGCGGCGCTTCCCCAGGCGGTATCGATTCCGGTCTCGTAGGCGGTGTGCACCTTGCCGTCATGGCGCACGATGCAGACATCAAGGTGGTCGTGGGGCACGATCTCGGCAATCTCGGCCGCCACGGCGCGGATCGCCGACAGGAAGTCGAGTTGCCCGGCCAGGAGCCGCGACATGCGGAAGAACTGGTTGAGGCGTGCATCCGGGCGCTTCTTCGGCATCGCATCGTCCTCCCACCCGCATAATGAAGCGCATCGGCGCCTCGCGAAAGGGGGAGGGCTGGCAGGGGACCTGCGGGATCCCGCAAGTCAAGCGCGGCATCCCGCAAAGCGACTGCAGGATCGCCCCTGTTCACGCGTCGTGCGCCGGGGCAACCTTGCATCGCGGGAGGAGGAACCCGCGTGGCGACATGCCTGACCGAAGCCCGAGGATGCGGGCGCCGGTCCCATCGGGAGGAATGAAACATGACAAGGTCCAGACTTCTATCGACCGCGCTTGGAGCCGTGCTCTGCCTCGCTGCGCTGCCCGGCGTGGCGGATACCTCCGACAAGCGCATCGCGCTCTCGAACAACTACGCCGGCAACTCATGGCGGCAGGCGATGCTGACAAGCTGGGAGACCGTGACCGGTCCGGCGGTGGCCAGCGGCATCGTTGCCGCGGCGGATGCCTTCACCACCGGCGAGAACTCGGCCACCGAACAGGCCTCGCAGATCCAGAACATGATCCTGCAGGGCTACGACGCCATCGTGATCAACGCGGCCTCCCCAACGGCGCTGAACGGCGCTGTCAAGGAAGCCTGCGATGCCGGCATCACCGTCGTCAGCTTCGATGGCATCGTGACCGAGCCTTGCGCGTGGCGCATCGCCGTCGACTTCAAGGAAATGGGACGGGTGCAGGTGGAGTACCTTGCCGGGCGCATGCCTGACGGCGGGAACCTGCTCGAGATCCGCGGGCTCGCGGGCGTGTTCGTCGATGACGAGATCAGCGCCGGAATTCACGCCGGGGTCGCGCAGTTCCCGCAGTTCAAGATCGTCGGTTCGGTGCATGGCGACTGGGCGCAGGACGTGGCGCAACGCGCGGTCGCGGGCATCCTGCCCTCTCTGCCCGAAATCGCTGGCGTGGTGACGCAGGGCGGCGACGGATACGGCGCGGCGCAGGCGATCGCGGCCGCCGGTCGCGACACGCCGATCATCGTGATGGGTAACCGCCAGGACGAACTGGTCTGGTGGAAGGAGCAGAAGGACGCCGGTGGCTATGAGACCATGTCGGTCTCGATCGCCCCGGGGGTCTCGACGCTCGCCTTCTGGGTAGCCCAGCAAGTGCTTGACGGCCGTGACGTGCCAAAGGACCTCGTGGTGCCGTTCCTCTCGATCAGCCAGGACAGCCTCGAAGCCGACCTTTCGAACACGCCCGAAGGCGGGGTGGCGAACGTGGAATACACGCTGGAGGACGCTATCGCGGTCATCGAAGGCGCCAACTGACAGGTTCCTCCCGGCGGCAGGCTCCACGGACCCGAAAGGGCTTGCGGGGCCTGCCGGTCCACTGTTCCCTGAGCGCGATGTCCAAAACCCCTGCCCTTCTCTCCGTCACCGACGCCCGCATCCGTTTCGGCGAGGTTCGGGCGCTTGACGGCGTAAGCCTGTCGCTCGGGCGCGGCGAATGCCTCGGCCTCGTCGGCCACAATGGCGCGGGCAAGTCGACGCTTGTGAACGTATTGAACGGCGGTCTCTCCCTGCCGGACGGGGCTATGGCCGCAGACGGGCTGACGGGGAACTGGGACATCGCCGCGGCAAGGGCGCTTGGCCTGCGCTGCGTCTTTCAGGAACTCTCCCTCTGTCCGAACCTGTCGGTAATTGAAAATGCCCGCATCCTGCATCGGGGTCACTTCGGGCTGCGCTGGCGCGAGGAGGCGCGGAGGCTCGCGCTTGCCGCGCTCGATGCGGTGTTTCCCGGCCATGGGATCGAGCCCCGGGCGCAGGTCGGTAGCCTGCCCATCGCCAAGCGCCAGATGGTCGAGGTGGCACTCGCCTTCGCAGTGACCGCAACGCCCCCGCGCCTCGTGATCCTCGATGAGCCTACCTCGTCGCTCGATGCCGGAATCGCGCGGCAGTTGCTCGACCATGTGCGCCGCTTTGTGTCCGATGGCGGCACCGTTGTCCTCATCTCGCATATCCTTTCGGAAGTGCTGCAGACCGCCACACGCGTCGTCGTGATGAAGGACGGAAAGGTCGTGGCGGATCGCCCCGCGAGCAGCTTCAACCAGGAAAACCTCGTCTCGGCGATGGGGTCTTCGGCGCGTCGACGGGGCCGCACCGTGCGGGATACGACTGCAACGCGCGCGCAGGTCCTCGACTACGCCTCGCCCCGCGGCTTGCCGATTTTCGCCTCTGCCGGCGAGGTCGTCGGCCTGACCGGGCTTGCTGGGCATGGCCAGACCGAACTGCTGCGCAAGCTCCATGCACGCATGTCACACGGATGGTTGGGTCGCCCGAGGCCGGATGTCGCCTATGTCGCGGGCGACAGGGGTTTCGACGGGGTGTTTCCACTCTGGTCTATCCGGCGCAACCTGTCGATGTCGGCGCTTGCCGCGCTGAGCCGCCGGGGCCTCGTGGACACCAACGCCGAGGCGACCGCAGCGGAAACCTGGAAGGCGCGCATCGGTATCCGATCGCCAGACCTCGGTCTGCCGATCCTGTCGCTCTCGGGGGGGAACCAGCAGAAGGTGCTGTTCGCCCGCGCCCTCCTCGCCGAGGCACCGGTCGTCTTGATGGACGATCCGATGCGCGGGGTGGACGTCGGCACCAAGCAGGAGGTCTATGGCATCATCGCCGCCGAAGCGGCATCTGGGCGCACCTTCGTATGGTACTCGACCGAGATCGAGGAAATGGAGCTCTGCGACCGGGTCTATGTCTTTCGCGAGGGAAGCGCGGTCGCGGAACTGGCGGGCGATGCCATCACCGAAGAGGCTATCCTCTCGGCCTCGTTCGTGGGCCACTCCACGGCGGAGGCATCGTGAGGATCACGCCCGACCTCGTCCGAACGGCCGTCCCCTTCATGGCGCTTGCAGCGCTTCTGGGCGGCGTGTTCTGGCTCCAGCCCCGCGCGATGAGCTACACGGGCCTGAACCTTCTGTTCAACCTCGCGGTGCCGATCGCTCTGGCCACCCTTGCGCAGATGTTCATCATCGCGGTCAACGACCTCGACCTGTCGATGGGCGCCTTCGTGAGCTTCGTCGCCTGCGTGACGGCGACCTTCCTG
>CAZOHN010000035.1:0-24824 GCA_964579325.1 uncultured Rhodobacterales bacterium | reverse complement strand
ACAGGAAGTCGTTCCAGATGCCCGTCACCTGCAGGATGATCGCCACCACGAAGATCGGCAGGCTCATCGGCAGCATGATCCGAAAGTAGATGCCCCAGAACCCCGCGCCATCGACCCGCGCGGCCTTGAACAATTCCTCCGGCAGTGAGGAGAAGTAGTTGCGGAACAGGAGCGTCAGGATCGGCATCCCGAAGATCGTGTGGACGATCACGAGGCCCCAGAGCGAGCCGTAAAGGCCGATCTCGCGCAGCACGATCACCACCGGGTAGAGCATCACCTGGTAGGGAATGAAGGCTCCGAAGATCAGGATGGTGAAGAAGATCTCCGCACCGCGGAACTTCCAGTTGGCCAGCGCGTATCCGTTCACCGAGGCGACGGCGATCGAGAGGATCACCGAGGGGATCAGGATGCGCACCGAGTTCCAGAAGCCCCGGCTCAGGCCGTCGCAGTTGAGGCCGGTGCAGGCCTCGGCCCAGGCCTTGATCCAGGGCTCGATCGTGAACTCCCGCGGCAGCGAGAAGATGTTGCCGAGGCGGATCTCGGGCATCGTCTTCAGCGAGGTCACGATCATCACGTAGAGCGGCAGAAGATAGTAGGCCGCCATCACGGCCAGAGTGCCGTAGACGATGAGATTGCGCACCGCGAACAAGGGCTTGGGCTTGGGGCCACGGGGGTCAAGGGTGTCGACCTGCGCAGACGCGGGCGCCTTCCGCGATCCTGGTACGACTTCAGCCACGCTTCTTCCCTCCGAACTCGAGGTAAGCCCATGGGATCAGGACGATCAGCACGCTCAGGAGCATCATCGTCGAGGCGGCGAAGCCCTGGCCGAGGTTCTGGCCGAGGAACATCTTGTCGTAGACGTATTTGGCCGGCACTTCCGAGGCGATGCCCGGGCCGCCCGAGGTCTGCGCGACGACGAGGTCGTAGACCTTGACGATGCCGCTCGCGATGATCACCAGCGTCGTGATGAACACCGGCCGCATCATCGGAATGATGATGAAGATGTAGGTCTTCCAGGCCGGGACGCCGTCGATGCGGGTAGCCTTCCAGATTTCGGGGTCAATGCCGCGAAGGCCCGCGAGCATCAGGCACATGATCAGCCCCGTGCCTTGCCAGAGCCCGGCGATCAGGATGCCGTAGATCACGATGTCCGGATTGTAGAGCGGGTCGAACTCGAAGCTTGTCCAGCCGAGCGAGCGGACCACCTTCTGGATCCCGAAGTCGGGGTTCAGCACCCACTGCCAGACGAGGCCTGTCACGATGAAGCTGAGCGCGAACGGATAAAGGAAGATCGTCCGGAATGCGTTCTCGAACATGATCTTCTGGTCGAGCAGCACGGCGAGCAGGAACCCGATCACCAGCGAGAAGATCAGCGAGAACACCCCGTAGATCAGAAGGTTCTCGATCGAGATGATCCAACGACTCTCGCTCCAAAGCCGCTCGTACTGTTCCAGCCCGACCCATTGCCGCCGGGGCAGAAGACGCGAGTTCGTGAACGAATAGACGACCGTCCAGACCGTGCCCCCCAGGAAGATCACAAGTGCGGTCACCACCATCGGGATGGCCGCGATCTTCGCGGTCAGATTGCGAAGAAGGCGCATCGGCCTGCGGTTCTGCCGCCCGCCCGTCGTCATGGTCGCGCCAGTCTCCGCCAACGGCTCCGCCTCCCTCGTGTCGTTCCATCAGGTCCGGCGACATGGTCGCCCCGGACAGGACGGGGCCGGCGCTTCCGCCAGCCCCGCTGTCTCGCAGCGGTCAGTCGGCGCGCGAGATGATGTCGGCGAAGCGCGCCTGTGCGTCTTCGGCGGTCATCGGGCTGCCGGTCGCCCAGAACTCTGTCATCAGGTCCTCGATCTGGCCTTGCGAGTCCGGCGAGAGCGTCTGGTTCGGATCGGGCAGGATGTTGCCCGTCGCCAGAATCTTGAGGCCCTTCTGCATGCAGTCGTTGGCGGCAGAGAGGTCGATGTCGCCGCGGATCGGCAGCGAACCCTTCTTGAGATTGAACGCGACCTGGGTATCGGGCGCGACAAGGACCGAAGCGAGAGCCATCTGTGCCTCGGTGATCGCCGGATCGTCCGACTTGGGGAAGTAGAAGGCATCGCCGCCGGTCGAGATGATCTCGTTCATGCCGAGGCCCGGCAGACAGGAGTAGTCCTGTCCGGCTACCTGGCCGGCGACCGCGAATTCGCCCTGCGCCCAGTCACCCATGATCTGCGCTCCGGCCTGGCCGGTGATCACGAGGTTGGTGGCCTGGTTCCAATCCTGCACGTTCGAACCCTCGCGGAACTTGCGCGCGTCGGCCGCTGCCTGAAAGACCCGGGCAAAATCGGGACCAGCCGCGACTTCGGCGTCATGGTCGATGTAGACCTTCTTCCAGCTGTCGGTGCCGGCAAGCGCGATCGCGAGCACCTGGAACGCGCCGGAGGACTGCCAGGGCTGGTTGCCCATCGCGAGCGGGATCTTTCCGGCAGCCTGAAGTGCCGGGGCGGCGGCGGCGAATTCGTCCCAGTTCGTCGGGACCGCCACGCCGGCGTCCTCGAACGCCTTGTGGCTCACCCAGAGCCATTGCCACGAGTGGATGTTGATCGGCGCGCAGTAGATCTTGCCGTCGAGCGTGCAGCTATCGAGCAGCGAGGGCGGATTGATGATGTCGCGCCAGCCTTCGGCTTCGGCGACCGCCGTCAGGTCCTGCATGAGCCCGGCCTCGACCAGCTCCTCGGCCTGGCGTCCGTGATTGAACTGGGTTGCGCCCATCGGGTCGCCACCAGTGATGCGGCTGATCATGATGGGCCGCGCCGTGCCGCCCGACCCGGCGATGGCCCCATCGATCCACTTGTTGCCCGTCGCGTCGAAGGCCTTGGCGAACTCGGCTACCGCTGCCGCTTCACCGCCCGAGGTCCACCAGTGCGTGACTTCCAGTTCGGTCGCTGCTGCAAGCGTCGGCAGCGACGTCGACGCGGCGAAGGCCGCGGCCAGCTTCAGGAACTTCATGGGTCTCCTCCCGGTTTCTATATCGTTATAGGACTGATCTATATCGTTTTAGAATTGTCGATCAAGGAAAGTTTTTGCTTGTAGGCACCAGTGCGGCGGGTGAAGACTCGGCCCTGTTTCGACGCCCGACGCCTGCTTCGGAACGCAGGGAGCACCCATCATGCCGCAGCGCGGAGAGCACATGGCAAGACCCGAAACACAGGCACTTGCATACGCCTGTGAAACCAGTTCCTTCGCACCTGCGGCGATGCGGTGCGGGACCGAATCATCCGGCCGCAGACGTCAGCCGAGTCGTTCGCCAGGGAGGAAGATGTGATCGACGGCGTCCAGGGCATCACTTCCGGTCCGACGCCCGATTCGGAGCACGAGCGCCCTACCCTGAAGACGCTCGCCGCGGAAACCGGCCTCGCCGTGGCCACCGTGAGCCGCGCGCTGAAGGATGCACCCGACATCGGCGAGGCGACGAAGCGGCGCGTGCGCGAGGCGGCAAAGCGGCTCGGCTACCGTCCGAACCGCGCCGGGGTCCGCCTGCGCACCGGAAAGACCAACGTGATCGCGCTGGTCCTTGCAGCCGAACCGGACGTCATGAACCATACAGCGCAACTCCTCTACTCGATCGCGAACGCGCTGCGCGGCACGGCCTACCACATGATCGTCATGCCTTACTTCCCCGACCAGGACCCGATGGACCCGGTCCGCTACATCGTCGAGACCGAAAGTGCGGATGGCATCATCCTGAACCAGACCACGCCCGAGGACCCGCGCATCCGCTACATGGCCGAGCGCGGGTTTCCCTTCGCCACGCACGGGCGCACCGAGATGGGGATCGAGCATCCCTATTTCGATTTCGACAACGAGGCCTTCGCCCGGATCGCGGTGAAGGCGCTAGTCGACCGCGGACGCCGCCGCCTTCTGCTGGTCCCGCCACCCCGGGCGCAGACCTACGCCCGACACATGACGACCGGCTTCGTGGAGGCCGCCGCCGAACACGGCGCATCCTGCGAACTGACGACGGCGGTCACATCGGACGCGGCCTCCACCGCTGTCGAGGCGGCGGTCCTTGAGCGTCTGTCGCGCCTGCCGAGACCTGACGGCATCGTCTGCGGATCGACGATGTCGGCCCTCGCCGCGATGGCGGCCGCCGAGCAGGCAGGCCTCGTCATCGGGCGCGACATCGATGTGGTGGGCAAGGAGGCAACGCCGCTTCTCAGCAGGTTACGCCGGGACTCGCTCGTCGTGCGCGAAACCGTGAGCCGCGCCGGCGACTTCCTCGCAAAGGCAGTGATCGCGGCAATCGACAAACGCACCGGGTGCGCGGTGTCCCAGGGGCTCGAAGTGCCCGAGGCAGTCGTGTCGGGCTGACCGGCGCGCTTCAGTAACGACCGAACAGGGCGACCAGGGCCCTCGTGTCGATGGCGCGCACGAGGTGCCCCGCGGGCTTGACCGTCTCGACAGTCTCACCCGCCACCAGGGCATTCACCACGGCTTCTTCGACCGCCTCGACGGCGGCGAGATAGAGCGGGTCGAGATGCTCGCCGTTCACCTCCTCGCGGCTCGACCGCGGCCCGGCCGCCTGCGGCATCGGACCGGGGTGGGCCACCGAGAAGGCGAGGAAGATGTCACCCGAGTTGTTTCCCCCCGGTGTCCCGCCCCGGCCGATGCCGAGGGCGGCGCGGCGGGCGACGTGGCGCAGCGAAAGCGCACCCAGCGGCGCATCGGTGGCGAGGATCACGATGATCGAGCCTTGCTCGCGGTCGCGGAACCTGCCCTCGGTCATCCGCTCTCCCACCGGGACGCCCAGGACACGAAGCCAGGGCCGGAGGCCGTGATTGGCCTGCACGAGAGTGCCGACCGTGTAGGCCATTCCACCGATCACCACCTGCCGTGATGCAGTGCCGGTGCCGCCCTTGAACTCGTATGCGATCATCCCGTTGCCGCCACCGACCGAGCCTTCGGCAACCGGGCCGGTGGCGGCGGCGTCGAGCGCCGCGACGGCGTGGTCGGGCGTGACGTGCAGCGCGTTGATGTCGTTCAGGACCCCATCGTAGGTCTCGGCCACCACGGGCATGGCCCAGGCGTGTTCGGTGTGGAAGTAGTCGGCGTAGCGGTCGATCATCCAGCGGGTCGCGCCGTGGTGCACGGCCCCTACCCCGTGGGTATTGGTGATGCAGACCGGGCCGACGAAGTAGCCCGCGTCATTGATCCAGTGCGTGCCGGTCATCTCCCCGTTGCCGTTGAGCGTGAACTGGCCCGCCCAGACCGGTTGCGGCGTGCCGCGGTCCGGTCGGGGCAGGATGGCGGTGACGCCGGTCCGCATTCGCCGGGCGGGATCGGTCAGCGTGCAGAAGCCCACCGCAACGCCGGGCACGTCGGTGATCGCGTTCAGGGGGCCGGGCGTGCCCGGAAAGGGCAGTCCGAGGTCACGGGCGCGAGGTTTCGTCAACGGTCGGGCCTCCGGCTGCGGAGCCAGAGCCCCAGGGCGGCGATCAGGATGGATGCGAGGATGATCAGCGTCGCGATCGCGTTGATCTCGGGCTTCACGCCACGCCGGATCATCCCGAAGATGAATACCGGCAGCGTGGTCGAACCGGTGCCGGCGATGAAGTAGGTGATCACGAGGTCGTCCATCGAGATCACGAAGGCAAGGAGCGCGCCGCCCATGATGCCCGGAGCGAGTTGCGGCAGCAGCACCTTGCGCAGCGTCACCCACTCCGAGGCGCCAAGGTCGGCCGAGGCCTCTTCGAGCGCGGGGTCGAGACCGGCAATCCGGGCCTGCACGATGATGAAGACATAGGAGGTCAGGAAGGTGCAGTGACCGATGATGATGGTCACGAGCGACAGGTTCATGCCCACCGTCACGAAGAAGATCAGAAGCCCGATGCCGAGAACGATGTCGGGCATCATCATCGGCATCATCAGGAAGCCATTGTAGAAGCCCTTGAGGCGGAAGCGGTAGCGGGCGAGGGCAATGGCGGTCGCCGTGCCGATGACCGTCGAGATCGTCGTGGTGAAGGCCGCCACGATCAGCGAGTTCTTCAGCGCGGCCAGAAGCTGGTCGGTGCTTTCGACATAGAGCGCGCGGTTCGCCACGTCGTCCACCCGGTCGCGCAACCCGAAGAGGCCGCGATACCAGTCCAGCGTGAAGCCGTCCCAGATCATCATGTTCACCGGGTTGGCATTGAACGAATAGCCGACGATGACGAAGAGCGGCGCGTAGATGAACGCGAAGAAGAGAAGCGAGAAGAGGGTGAGTGCGAGCCAGCCGAAGGGGTTCCGCATGCGTCAGGCCCCACGCCCGCGCAGCCGTGTGATGAAGGTGAGAAGCACCACCAGAACGACCGCCATGATGATCATCGAGAGCGCCGAGCCGAAGGGCCAGTTCCGCGCCGAGAGGAACTGCTGTTCGACGAGGTTACCCACCATGAGGCCCTTTGCGCCGCCTAGCACATCGGGGACGATGAAGTTGCCGACCGAGGGGATGAATACGATCACCGCGCCGCCCGCGATGCCGGGAACGGTCTGCGGAAGCACGACCTTCACGAAGGTCTGCACCCGGTTCGCGCCGAGGTCGAGCGAAGCCTCCACCTGCGCCCGGTCGAGCGTGTCGATCGAGGCGTAGAGCGGCAGGAACATGAACGGGATCATCACATAGACCATCCCCAGCACCACAGCCGTTGGTGTGAACAGGATCTCCAGCGGCTGCGACCGCAGGCCGAGCGCCATCAGCCCCTCGCTGAGAAGGCCCGACGGCCGCAAGATCAGGAGCCAGGCATAGAGCCGGACGATCAGGCTGGAGAAGAACGGCAGCGTGATGAGAAAGAGGAACAAGAGTCGCCAGCGTTCCGGCAGGCGGCTGACCCAGAAGGCGACCGGGTAGCAGATGACGAGGCAGATCAGCACAGTCAGGGCGGCGAAGCCGAGGGAACGGCCGAGGATCATCAGGTAGACCGGCTCGAAGACCTCCATGACCCCATCGGCCCAGCCGAAGATGCGACCGTAGTTCCAGTGGTAGAACGCCCATTCGACGCCGCCGTAGAGGCCCGGCGTCAGGAACGAATAGAGTGCGATGGTGAGGAGCGGCAGCAGGAAGAAGACGCCGAGGTAGAGTGTCACCGGCGCGAGCAGGATCGCCAGCACAGCCCGGTCACGGCGGCGGCTCATGGCGCGTCCTCCAGGACATGCGCCGTCGCCGGATCATGGCCGAGCCGCACGGTCGCGCCGACGTCCGGGGCCGCCCCGCCGTCGCGTACCGTCACGCGGATGCCGGGACCACCGGCCTCGGGCTGGACGAGCAGGTGCAGATCCTGCCCGAGGTACACGGACCGCTGGACGACACCGGCGATCCCGTCGCCGTCCGTCAGGTGGAAATCCGCGGGCCGGAGGACGACCATGGCGCGGCCGCCGGGCACATGTCCGGCGGCGGCAACCCGCAGCGCCAGCCCCTCGGCAGTTCGCAGCAGTGCCTCGCCGTTTTCCACCCGGTCCACCACTGTCTCGAAGAGGTTCGTCTCGCCGATGAACTCGGCGACGAAGCGGGTGCGCGGGCGGCGGAAGATCTCGCGCGGGGTGCCGGTCTGCTCGATACGACCCGAGCGCATCACGACGATCCGGTCGGACATCGTCAGCGCCTCTTCCTGGTCGTGGGTGACGAAGACGAAGGCGATACCCAGGCCGTTCTGGAGCGCCTTGAGTTCGATCTGCATCTGCTGGCGGAGGTTGCGGTCGAGCGCGGAAAGCGGCTCGTCGAGGAGCAGCAGCCGCGGCTTGCCGATGATCGCGCGGGCGAGTGCCACGCGCTGGCGCTGGCCGCCCGATAGTTGCGACGGGCGGCGGCCTCCGAAGCCCGCGAGGCCGACCTTCTCCAGCGCTTCGCCCACCGCCCGGTCGCGTTCGGCGCGTGCCACGCCCTTCACTTCCAGCGCGTAGCCAACATTCCGGGCCACGGTCATGTGACCGAAGAGCGCGTAGCTCTGGAAAACGGTGTTCACGGGTCGTTTGAACGGCGGCAAGCGGGCGAGGTCCTGCCCGTCGAGGTGGATCGAGCCCCCGTCAAGATCCTCGAACCCGCTGACCGCGCGCAGAAGTGTGGTCTTGCCGCACCCAGAAGGCCCGAGCAGCGTGACGAACTCGTTGGCGCCCACGTCGAGGTCGACCCCATCGAGCGCAAGCACCTGCCCGCCCTCGGGCGTCGCGAACACACGCCGTGCTCCGCGGATCTGCAGAAGTCCGTCCATTCGCTGCCCCCGGGGCCGCAGGCGGCCCGTTACCGGGCCGCCGCCCTCGTCATTGCGCCGTGCGGATGGTGTTCCAGGCCCGATCATAGGCCCGGAGAGCGGTGCCGAGATCCTCGAAGATCTGGAGCCGCGCCATCGTCTCGGGCGGCACGTTGATGTTCGGGTTCGACTTGATGAAATCGGGCGTGAGGTCGTTGGCCGGAATGTTCGGCGTGCCGTTGAACTGCTGGGCCACGTTCAGCGCGGCGATCTCGGGGCGCAAGTAGAACTCGAGGAACTTCGTCGCGTTGTCCTTGTTCGGCGCGCTGGCGAGGACACAGACGTTCTCCTGATACATCGTGGCACCCTCGGCCGGGATCACGTACTTGATGTTCGGCGTCTCGGTGAAGAACACGTTCCCGCCCACGAAGAAATGCGCCGCCGCAAGGTCGCCCGAGGTGAGAAGCGGCATGCTCTCGTAGGTGAAGGCCGTCACCTTGGCCTTGTGGCTCAGGACATAGTCCGTAGCAGCCTGGATGTCGGCGGCCTCGGTCGAGTTGACCGACTTGCCGTTCATCATCAGCCCGATCGCCATGACCTCGCGCATGTCGTCGAGAAGGCTGATCTTGCCGCCGGTCTTCTCCGGGATCGCGAAGAAGTCGGCCCAGCCAGCGACCGGGCCGGTGACGTCCTCGTTGTAGAAGATGCCCACAGTGCCCCAGGCGTAGGGAAGGCAGTATTCGCTTGCCGGATCCTCCTGCGACCGGAGGAAGGCCGGGTCGATCCGCCCAAAGTCGGGGTGGGCGTTGATCCCGGTCTTCTCCAGGAGCCCGAGCTTGACCATGATGTCCTGCATGTGGACCGAAGGGAACACGAGGTCATATCCGGTGGCACCCGCCTGGATCTTGGCCAGCATTTCCTCGTTCGAGGAATAGGTGTCGAGGGTGACAGCGATGCCGGTCTCCTCGGTGAACTTGGTCAGGACGTCGGGGTTGATGTAGTCGCCCCAGTTGTAGAGCGCGAGGTCACCCTGGGCGACGGCGGGCACGGCCGCTACGGTCGCAAGGGCAAACGCGAGGGCCGGAAGGCGTGGTCTGGTCATGGCAGCTTCCCTGTCGGTGGTCCGGCCGGGTTCCGTCTTGCGCGCGCCCGCATTCCCGGTGGCGCTCCCGACTCGGCGGTGGTAGAAATTATGACAGAAGGCTAACATTCACCCCCAATGCTGTAAATCCTGTCATGAACACCGCCCCGGTTCCCGACCCCGAGCCTCCGCTCGTTGCACGCCTGAAGGCAATCCTGCCGGAACTGACCAAATCCGAGGCACGGATCGCACAGTGGCTGATGCTGAACCTCGCCTCGGCGGGAATGGAGACGGGCGCGTCCATTGCTGCGAAGACGGGCGTGAGCGAGATCACCGTGAGCCGGTTCCTGCGCCGCATCGGCTTTCGCGGCATGGCGGCTCTGAAAGAGCACCTTCAGACCACCGGGATGAACCTGCACCTCCACGGTGCGGAACGCTACCTGCGGCTCCTGGATGGCGAACTGGGCACACTTATCCGGCGCGACGCCGAGGCGATCCTCGGCCTCGGCGCCCAGATCGCGCGGCCGGAATGGAACGCAGCGATCGGTGCGGTGGACGAGGCCGACGAGGTCTTCGTGACCGGCTTCCAGACGATCCGCGGGCTGGCGGAGGACTTCGCCCGCCGCCTCTCGATCGTGCGGGAATCGGTGCGGTTCATCTCCGCCCACGACGCCGGACTTGCCGAGTGGATCCCCTCGCGCCGTCGCGAGGCCGAGCGGCGCTGCCTGATCCTCGTCGACATGGTGCCCTATGCGCGCGAAGCGGTCACGGTCACGCGCATTGCCCGGCAACAGGGGATGGATGTCGTCGTGGTGACCGACGAGCTCAACACCTGGGCACGGGATCACACGCCTTTCGTGTTTCATGCCTCGACGAAGGTCGGGGCCTTCCTCGAAAGCACCGGGCCGCTGGCGACGATTCTCAACCTCATCACACATGCAGTTGCTGGGCGTGACCCCGAACGGGCTCGGGCGAGGCTTTCGCAGTGGCCGGAGGTGCTTCGGGACCTCGATCTCTACTGATCGCGCGCGACGAAAGCCGCCGCGCCGCTTCACATCCAGCGCGTTAGCGGGCGCCGAACCCAAAAAGGTATCGGATTCCCGACCCTGCCCTCGAAATGTTTGTATCTCCGGAACTCAGGGGCTAGACTGAGAAATGGGGGAAGGCGGGTCCGGTGCGTCGTGAAGAAGCGCGGTCCGTGGTGTTTTCAGCTTTCCCCGAAGACCCTGTAAGGACCTGCTGGGGAAGCGGTGCCGGCAATGGATAGAGACGACAAGGGACTGTCAGATCCGGAAGACCGGGACGAGCCCACAATTGAAGACCTGCTCAAGTCGCACAATTTCGAGAAGCGGCTCGAGGAGGCCCGCGCCCTGCGACAGAAGGCGCTCGAGCGTCGCCGCCAGAGCGGTGTAGTGACGTCGACGGGTGTCCTGCTGCGCCCCGTTCCCGAAACGCGCGGCCCCCGGCCGGCGGTGACCGCGCCGACCCTGCCTTCGGGAAACCATCCGGCGGGCCCGCCTGCCGACCCGCTGCGTGACACTCCCCGGCAAGCCCGGCTGCGGCCCTCGCGGGAGACCCAGGCCCCGGCGACCGAAGCCGAGGCTGAGGCAACCGGGCCGAAGGTCACCCTCGGAATGCCCGCGGCACTGTCCCGATCGCGCCATGCCGGCCTTGCTGAGCCAGCGGCCCCGACGGTCGCTCGCACGCTCCCGCCAGAGGCCGCCGCGGCCCCTGTCACGACCGCCTTTGCGAGGCCCACTTCTGCCATGCCAGCCACGGCAGGTGTCGCCGCACCTGCACGAGCGGCACGAGAACTGACGTCTGACGCGGTCCCCGCGCGCAGCCGCGCAACCTCGACTCTGGTTGCGAGCAGCTTTGCTTTCGGCCTCGGCCTGAGCATCGGCATCGCCGGACTTGCCGTCTACCGATACAGCGCCGGAGGTGCGACCGACGTTGCCACGGCAGGGTCCGTCGCACCCGCCGCGATCACGGTTTCCGTCGCCGGCGCACCCGGATCCAGCCAGACAGCCGTCGCTCTCGCCCAACCCGACGTCGAGGCTGCCGCACCTGCTGCGACAACTGACTCCGCCGAAGGCGTTCCCGAAGCCGAAGAGTCCTCGATCGCCTTCGCCGAACCTGACCTTGAGGCCACCGCGCCGGCGGCGGCGACCGCACCGTTCGGAGGCACTTCGGAATCGGACGAGGGTGCCATCGCCTCGGCAGCCCTTGAACCAGCAGCCCCGCTGCCAGCAGCCCCGGACCCGATCCTGCGCGACGTCGCGCCGGTTCTGGCGGTCGATGTCGCTCCCTTTGCCATCGCGCCCTTCCCGATCGACGGCGATGTGGCTGGTGCACCGCTTGCCGCCCTGGAAACTCCGTCCCAGACGCAGCCCGCGCCGTTGGGAATTGCAAGCCCGCGGATCGACGGTACACCCACACCCGTGCTGAGGTTGAACGCACCGACGGCCGACGTTGTGTCGCTCGACGTTGCGGCGCTCATGGCGCTCGACCCCGCGAGGTTTGCGGCGCTCCCTCTCGTGGCTGCCTTCCCCGAAGCAGCACCCGCCGAAGCGCTCCGCGATGGAACCGCCGCCCCGGCGGCGCCGTCCGCGGGGTTCCTGAGTGTCGATGCGACCCCGGGAGAGCCCGTCGTGCTCCTGGCGTCGCTCGATCCGTCGGCAACCGTCGTTCTGCCCGGCCTGACTTTCGCCGATGCTCCGACAACGGTTCCGACGCCGGAGGCCCCTGCCGCGGCGGTGCCGGATGCCGGTTTCGCCGCCGTCCGGCCGGATGCCGCACCGGCGAGGACCGCCATCCCGCCGGCGCCACAAGCCGTGCCGGAGCCGCTCCTGCCCGGCGCATCGGGCTACAGGGTACATATCCATGTCGCTCGGGGGGCTTCCGAAGCAGAGGTTCCTCAGGCGGTAGCAAGACTGGCCGACCTCGGGCTGGACCTCTCCGAGCCGAGAAGGACGGACCTGAACGTGCGCACCAGCCAGGTACGCTACTTCCACCAGGAAGACGCTGCGGCGGCGGCAATCATGGCTGAGACGCTCGGAGCGCAGGCACGGGACTTCACCTCCTTCTCGCCACGGCCTCCATCGGGAGAGATGGAAATCTGGCTCGGTGGCACCTCCCGCCCGGCGGAAGTCACCGCCCAGCCGGTTCCGCGCGCGGCCCGCACAACTCAGAGAAGCCGCCCCGACGCCGTGTCGGACGCAGACCGGGCGCGTGCCTTGCGTGACCAACTGGTGCGACGCCTGCGGCAAGGGGACCACCTGTGAGCCCAACCAGACATCTTGCATCGAACGTCGGCGTGGCACACGGTGTCGGCGCTGTGCCGTCGTTGACCTGACGCGCCGACATCGGGGGAGAGTAACGATGATCAGTCCGAGGCTCGTTGCCGTCATTACGGCGCTGTCACTGATCGGCGGCGCGGGCTCCGCACTCGCCCAGTTCTCGATCGAGGAACTCCAGCGCATCGAGCAGTTGATCGCCGCGAAAGATCGCTACGCGCTCTGGATCTTCCTGCACAACAATCCTCAATACATGGGCGGAGATGATCCCCTCGCCGTCGAGCTCCGCGCCTTTTACGGAAGTGCCTACGACGAGATGGTCGCGCGGCTGTCCGTGCCGACGCCCCTGGCGACGGCCGCACAATCCTCCGGCGACAATGACAGCACTCCGCTTCCCTATTGATCGGCTCTCGTCTGGCGCGCCAGACCGGCTGCACCGCCGACCGCGGATCGTCTATCTGATCGAGCCCAGGTTTCCCGGCGGAACGTCCATCGCCACCGCAGAGGAACTCCGGGTGACATCGCGACTGGCGCGCGTTGCGGTCCACGACGCCGGGGCTGGCCTGTTTCGCCGCTTCGACGTGGCCCCGGTGCTTGCCGAGACCCTCGATGAGCTCGGCCTGCCCCTGCTCGAAGGTCAGTCCATCGCCACGGGCGACGTCGCTATCCTGCACAACCCCGCATTCCTGAAACACGCCCCAACCCTTCCGTTGCAGATCGTTGCGCGGGAAGTCGTCGTGGTGGCACACGAGACCTTCCGCCGGCCCGGGGGAACCGAGGCCTTCGATGTCGACCATTGCCTCGGGCTGATCCGCTCCGCCTCGCTGAGCCTGAGGCGTCGCATCGCGCCGATCTCGCCGGCCAACCGGGCGGAAGTTCTCGCCTGGAAAGCCGCCTCGCCCGAGGGAAGGCACTGGGAGGTAACGGACAGCGACTGGTTCAACATCTGCTCGGGCGCCATGCAGCCGCCGACCGCCGCGCCACGCGATCGGCGCGGGCGGCTTTCCCGGCCCGGTCCCGAGAAGTTCCCGGGACCCGTGGACCTCGACTGCTGCTTCCCGGCAACCGCGGAAGCCAACGTGATCCTTGGCGCCGACCTTCTTTCCGCCGAAGTCGGCCGGCGTCCGCACTGGACGGCGCTTCCCTTCAGGTCGATCCCGGTCGAGGAGTTCTTCGAAATGATCGACTTCTTCGTCTACTTCACGGCGCCGACCTGGCGCGAGAGTTTCGGGCGGGTGATCGCCGAGGCGATCATGGCCGGCAAGGTCGTGATCACAGATCCGGCGACGGCGGCACCCTTCGGCCCGGGAGTGATCGCGGCAGAGCCTGCGGATGTCGACCGCGTGATCGCCGGGCTGATTGCCGATCCCGCCCGCTGGGCCAGCACGATCCGCCGCGCCCAGGTGGACCTGGCCCGTTACGCACCGGACCGCTTCGCGGCACGTTTCGGCGAGATCCTCGCGCTTCAGCCGGGTGCCGCGGCATGATCGGTCTGATCGGCGGGTCGACGGGCGGGCAGCAAACAGATGCGCTCGCCCTCTTCGCCCGAAGGCTGGACCTTCGCGGACATGCCGTGGCGATCGACGATGCGACCCTGCCGGAAGATCTTGTCCGGTCACGGCGACATGCCCTCGCCCGGTACCTTGCCGACCTGACCGAGGCACCGCTCACGCGGCTGATCGTTCTCGGGGCCGAGGAGATCGCACCAGAGACCGCCGGCCGCCTCCGAAAGCTCTGCCAACTGCACCATGGGGTGCCCGTCACCGCGGCAGGTCACTTTGATGATCGGGGCGCATTGCTGTCGTCGCAGGGCATCATCGCCGCAACGACCGGGCACGAGCCCGCCATGGTCGATCTCGCACGGCTGCATGTGCGCCCGCTCCTGAACCGGCTGCCCTGTCCGATGGGCGGCATCCCTCTGGACAACCCGAAGCCGGGTGGCAAGCCGCTCGTGCTGCTTTCTATCAAGGGCGCGAGCTTCGAGAGCGACAGCGACTTTGGTCAGATCGAGGCGCTGTCGCACGCCGGCGTCTTCTCGCTGCGCGTGATCACTGACCATGCAGGACGCAACCTGCTCCTCAATAGCCGGCTGGCGGGTCTAGACGCCCTCACCCCGTCGGACGCGGCGCCGGATGCCCTTGCCGCCCGCGCCGACGTCCTCGTCGTGATGGAGGCATCGGGGCCGGACCTTCGGATCCTGCAGGCTGCCCTCGACATGATGGTCTCGGGGCGGGCCGTGGTGGATGCCACCGAGAAGGGCGCACTGGTCGAACGCGGCGTGCCCGCGCTCCGCGGTCCGGTCGGCCTGCACGCTCTCCTTGCGTACCTTACCGGAACCGTCCTGCCGAACCTGGCGGAAATCCGGCACCGCCGCGGGGAATCACCCCGGATCGCGCTGCACGACTTCGCCCGGGTCGAGGCGGCGCTCGACCTTCCCGCCCGGGCGGACCCGCGAACCGCGCCCCGGGGCGACGGGATCGTCTTTCTGCCGACCAACGGGATCGGCATCGGGCACGCCCAGCGCTGCACCCTGATCGCGGGTGCGCTTGCCGAACCGTCGAAATCGCGGTTCGCAGCATTCCCGAGCTGTGTCGGGCTGATCCGCAGCCGCGGCTTCGCCGTCCGGCCACTCGTGCAGAAGGCCGACGATCCCGACCGGAGCGGGGACAACGACCTGATCACCTACCAGCGCCTGCGTCGCTGGACCCGGCGCGGCGAGGTGCTGGTGTTCGACGGAGGCTACGTCTTCGATGGCATCCGTCGCGCCATCCTGGAGCAAGACCTCCGCGCCGTCTGGATCCGGCGGGGTCTGTGGCAACCGCAGCAGGCGACGGCGCATGCCCTCGGCCGGGAGTCGGTCTTCGATCGCGTGATCGTCCCGCAAGAGGCCTTCGACGAGCTGAACGACGCACTCACGCATGGCGCGCATGTCCATACACTCGGCCCGATCGTGCGGGACGTTGATCCCGCCCTGCCCGCACCGGCCGCGGTCCGGGCGCGGCTGTCGCGCACCTTCGACCATCCGGCAGACGAGCTCGTGATCACGATGCTCGGCGGCGGCCGCGCGGCGGACCGCTCGGCACAGGTCACCGCGCTGTCGGCGCTTCTCGACCGACGGCCCGGTTGCCTCCACCTCGTCGTTCTCTGGCCCGGGGCGACAGTCCATCCCGCATGGACCGGTTGGCGGAATACGCGGATCGTCCGGTCGACCGATGCCCTGCCCCTGGCCCGTGCCGCCGATCTCCTTGTGACGGCCGCCGGCTACAACACTTTCCACGAGGTTCTCTACCACAAGCTTCCGGCGCTCTTCGTTCCGCAGGTCGCGCCGATGATGGACGACCAGGGCCGGCGGGCCGCAGCGGCGGTCGAGCGTGGCGTCGCCCGGGCGGTTGGGCCCGAGGATATCCTGTCGCTCTCGCGCGCCGTGACCGAATGCCTCGACGGAGGATCGGCAGACCTTCGCGGCGGTCTTGCGGCGCTGTCGCTTCCCGAACGCGGCACTCGACATGCGGCGACCTTGATCGAGGAGCTCCGCGCAAGATGACCGCCACACCCTGGATCGCCGTCCTGAGCGGCCTCTCTCCGACCGAACCCGTCGACCTCGATGACCCACCTTTCGACGCCCCCGGTTCCGCCCTTGTCGCCGCGCCGGGAAGCGAAACGGCCTGGCCACCGTCCGAGCCTGCTTCGCCTTCCCCGTCGCATCTCCTCTACTGGCCCGAGGGGGTCGAAGCGCGGGCGGCGATCGCCATCCGTGTCACACGTCCTCTCGCAGACCCGGTTGCGGCCGCACTCCAACTCGCTTCCGCCGCCGCCGAGCGGGACGTGGAGCCGGTCATCCTGACGACCCTCACCCACACTGGACTGGAACGCTTCGGCTTCCGGGTGGAACAGCTGCCCGAGGCCGACGTGACAGAACAGGAGCGGTGTGAAGCGGAACTGTCGGCGTTCTGGAACTTCGCCATCGTCGTCGACGCCGAGGACCTGGCCCTCCTGAGCTGATCCGACACGGCCCTTGGGGCGCGGTCGATGGGAGGCTGTCCCCGGCTGCCTGACCCGGTGTGCCTGGACCGGCATGTCTGCCCCGGCATGTCTGCCCCGGTCGCTCAGCCACGGTCAGCTTGCCCGGCATTTGTGCAAACGCCTCCGCAAGGCGCAGGTCCGCTTCGGCGCGCGCTTGACGCTAGGCCGCCCTCTGATAGCGTCGGAAGCGCTGGGCAAGGGGGACAGGATGCTCGATCTCGTCGTGCGGAATGCACGTCTGCCGGATGCACCCGCCTCCGTAGATATCGGCGTGGCTGGCGGACGCATCGTCGCGCTCGAACCCGCGCTGGATGCCCCGACCGGCCGGGACATCGACGCCGCCGGGCGCCTCGTCGCGCCGCCCTTCGTCGACCCGCACTTCCACATGGACGCGACGCTTTCGCTGGGCCTGCCCCGGTTGAACCGCTCGGGCACACTCCTCGAAGGCATAGCGCTCTGGGGCGAGCTCAAGCCGCTGCTCACGTCCGAAGCGGTGATGGAGCGTGCGCTGCGCTACTGCGACCTCGCGGTGTCGCAGGGTCTCCTTGCCATCCGCACGCACGTCGACGTCTGCGACGACCGGCTGACCGCCGTAGAGGCGCTGGTCGAGGTGCGCCGGCGCGTGAAGCCCTACATCGACCTGCAACTCGTCGCTTTCCCGCAGGACGGACTCTTCCGCAGCCCGAACGCTGAAAACAACCTTCTGCGCGCCCTCGACATGGGCGTCGACGTGGTGGGCGGCATCCCGCACTTCGAACGCACCATGCAGGCGGGGGCGGATTCGCTGCGCCTGCTGTGCGAGATCGCGGCCGAACGCGGCCTGCCTGTCGACATCCATTGCGACGAGACCGACGATCCGCTGAGCCGCCATGTCGAGACACTTGCCGCAGAAGCGACGCGGCTCGGCCTCGGCAGCCGGGTGGTGGCAAGCCACGTCACCGCGATGCACTCCTATGACAACTACTATGCGACCAAACTGATCCCGCTGATCGCCGAGTCGGGGATGCATGTCGTTCCCAACCCGCTCATCAACCTGACCCTTCAGGGCCGCGCCGATATCTATCCGCGCCGGCGCGGGCTGACGCGGATCGCCGAGCTGCGCGCCGCAGGCGTCAACGTGGCGCTCGGTCAGGACTGCACGATGGACCCATGGTATCCGCTGGGCTCGGCCGACATGCTCGAGGTCGCCCACATGGCGATCCACGCGGTGCCCATGACCTCGCGCGAGGCGATGCGCTGGACCTTCGACTCGGTGACGCTGGGCGGCGCGGCCGCGATGGGCCTGCCCGATCCAACCCTACGCGTCGGCGGCCCGGCGACCATGGTCGTGCTGCAGGCCCGCGACCCGATCGAGGCCGTCCGGATGAAGGCGACCCGGCTCTGGGTAATCCGCGACGGACGCGTCCTGGCCGAAACCCCCGCCCGCCGCGCAGCGCTTTCCCTCGACGGCCGCCCCGCAATGCTCGACCCGGCCAACTACGCCCCCGTGGCCGAGGACTGAAGAACAACAAGACATCCAACAGGAAAGGACTTCCACGATGCCCCTCGCCCCATCCCGCCGCCAGCTTCTCGTCGGCGCAACCGCGACGCTCGCCTTGCCCGCCTACCTCCGCCGCGCCTCGGCGCAGGGCGTCGTGAAGGTCGCGGCCGTCCATGCCTCGCCGGTCGAGAACGCCTGGAACAGCCGCATTCACCTCGCTTTCCAGGAGGCAGCTGCGGCCGGCTCGATCGAATACACCTTCTCCGAAGGCGTTTCGGCCACCGACTACCCGCGCGCCGTGCGAGAATTCGCCGAGAGCGGCGTGCAACTGGTCTGGGGCGAATCCTACGCCGTTGAGAACGAGGCACGCGATGTCGCGGCAGACTATCCCGAGACCGCCTTCCTGATGGGCTCCTCGGGTGGCCCCGAGGGCGACAATTTCGGCGTCTTCGGCACCCGCAACCACGAGGCCGCCTACCTCGCGGGGATGCTTGCGGGCAAGATGTCGTCGACGAACGTCTTCGGCTCGGTCGGCGGCTACCCGATCCCCGAGGTGAACCTCCTGATCAACGCGTTCCGCATGGGCGTGAGCGAGGTGAACCCCGACGCCAGGTTCCTCAACGGCTTCATCGGCGCCTGGTTCGACCCGGCCAAGGCCAAGGAGGCCGCCATCGCCCAGATCGACGCCGGCGCCGACATCCTGTTCGGCGAGCGGATCGGCACCGCCGACGGCGCGGCCGAGCGCGGGGTGAAGGCCATCGGGTCGCTCATCGACTACACGCCGCGCTACCCCGGCACCGTCTTCGCCAACGCGATCTGGCACTACGGCCCGACCATCGCGGCCATCGTCGCGGACGTTCAGGCGGGCAATCCGGTCGGCCGCGACTACACCGAATACTCCTTCATGAAATACGGCGGCAACGACCTGATCTTCGTGGCAGGCGAGGTCCCCGCCGAGGCCGTACCGGCGATGGAGGAAAAGCGCGCGGCAATCCAGTCGGGCGCCTTCGAGGTGCCGATCGACGCAAACGAGCCGGCCTGACAAGGTGACGGACGCCACCGTGCTCGCCGCCGCCATCGCCGGCGGGCGCTTGTCGGCGCGGCAGGCCATGGAGGCGGCGCTATCGACCGCCGCCTCTCTCGACCATCTCGGCGCCCTTGCGCGGCTCGACCCCGAGATGGCACGCGCAGAGGCCGCGGCCGCCGATGCAGCACCGATGCAAAGGCGCGGGCCGTTTCACGGCGTACCCTTCCTCATGAAGGACCTCGGCTCGGCCGCGCGGGGGCTCGCGCCCGCCGCCGGATCGCCCGCCCTGCGCGCCAGAACACCGGACCCGATTGCGGACAGTGACCTTGCCGCTCGCTTCCGCGCGGGAGGACTCGTGCCCTTCGGACTCACCACCGTGCCCGAATTCGGCCTCGCTCTCACCGCCGAGCCACCGGGCGCGCTGCCCGTCCGCAATCCGTGGGATGAAAGCCTCTCCTCCGGAGGGTCATCGGGCGGGGCTGCCGCGGCAGTGGCTGCAGGAATCGTGGCCATCACCCATGCCACGGACGCTGCCGGATCGATCCGGGTGCCCGCGGCCTGCTGCGGCCTCGTGGGGCTGAAGCCATCGCGCGGCGCAGTCCCGGGTGGGCCGGATTTCGGAAATCATCTCATGGGCCTGGCATCCGAACTCGTCCTTGCACGATCCGTCCGCGACGTGGCCGCGGCCTTCGACCTCGTGACCGGCGCTGTCACTGGCCCCTGCGCCGAACCACTCCAGCGGCCCCTGCCCTCTCGCCCCCGCCTCGCGCTGTCGATCCCCGCCCGCTGCGACACGCCCCGCGCCCGGGCCGCCGAAGAGGCCGCCGAAGCGCTCGCGCGATCGGGCTGCGATGTGGTGCGCATGGCCGCGCCGGATGCCCTCGGCGCCGAGGCCCAGGCACTCGCACGCATCGTGCTGTCGGCCTCGCTGGCGGAATGGCTCGAAGCCGTCGGCCTCGAGGACAGCGAGGTCACGCCGATTTCCGCTGCCGTCGCCCGCGAGGGTCGTGCGATGCCCGCGAGGGCCTTGTTTGCCGCCTCGCGGTCGCTTGCTAGGCTTTCGGCCCGCGCCGCGGCGCTGTTCGAGGGGGCCGATGCGATCCTCTCGCCGGTGCTTGCAGGACCACCGCCCGCGCTCGGTCACTTCGACCCGAATGCAAGCGACCCGTCGCACCGTTTCGCACAGATGGAGGCGCTTGCGCCCAACGCTGCGCTCGCCAATGCCGCCGGCCTGCCATCGCTCGCCCTACCCTTCGGCACCCACGAAGGCCTGCCCGTCGGCCTGGCGCTCCTCGGCCCGGTCGGGTCCGACCGGGCGCTCCTCGCGCTCGCCGCACGTCTCGAAGCCGTCGCCCCGGCGCTGACCTTTCCCCATCCGATTGCGGGGCTGGCATGACCGCCGTCCTGGAACTCGACCGCATCACCAAGCGGTTCGGGCCGCTGGTCGCGAACGACGGCATCAGCCTGACGCTGAGACAGGGCGAAGTGCTGGCGCTTCTGGGCGAGAACGGCGCGGGCAAGACCACGCTGATGAACATCCTGTTCGGCCATTACACCGCCGACGCGGGCGAGGTGCGGGTGTTCGGCCAGGCGCTCCCCCCGGGCAAGCCGCGCGCCGCCATCGAGGCCGGGGTGGGGATGGTCCATCAGCACTTCACCCTCGCCGGAAACCTGACGGTGCTCGACAACGTCCTGATCGGCTCCGAACGCCTTGCGCAACTGACCAGTCGCCGCGCCGAGGCGCGCGGGAAACTTCTTGCCCTGGCGGACCGCTTCGGGCTGCCGGTATCGCCCGAAGCCCGCATCGCCGACCTCTCAGTGGGCGAGCGCCAGCGCGTCGAGATCCTCAAGGCGCTCTATCGCGACGCCCGCATCCTTATCCTGGACGAACCCACCGCCGTCCTCGCCGCGCCCGAAGCGGAGCGGCTCTTCCGCACGCTCCGGGGCATGACCGAGGGCGGCCTCTCCATTGTCTTCATCAGCCACAAGCTGCATGAGGTCATGGCAGCCTCCGACCGCGTCGCCGTACTGCGCGGCGGACGTCTGGTGGCCGAGCGCGCCACCGCCGGGACCGACCCAGCCGAACTTGCCGAGCTCATGGTCGGCCAGCGTGTGACCCGACCGCGCCGGACCGGCCGTCCCAGCGGTGGCATCATATTGCGCGCGGAGGGGGTTTCGGTCACCGAGGAGGGCACGCCGCGACTTTCGGACATCGCCTTCGAGGTCCGGGCGGGCGAGATCCTGGGGATCGTCGGCGTTTCGGGCAACGGACAGGCCACGCTCGGCCGGCTCCTGTCTGGCCTGGCGCGCCCCGATGCAGGAACGCTCACCCTTGGCGGCACGGACATGGCGGGCCTTGCGCCCAGGGCGCTCGTCAGGGCCGGGGTCGGGCGCATCCCCGAGGATCGCCATGCAGAAGGCGTCGTGGGCGAGTTCGCGGTTTGGGAAAACGCCGTCCTCGAACGCTTGCGGGAGCCAGCGTTTTCCCGGTTCGGTTTCGTCCGCCGCACCCCGGCCCGGTCGCATGCGGCCGACCTGATTGCCAGCTTCGACATCCGTGGCGCAACGCCGGAAACACGCACCCGGCTCCTGTCGGGCGGCAACATGCAGAAGCTGATCCTCGGCCGCGTCCTTTCGGGCAATCCGCGCTTCATCCTTGCCAACCAGCCCACCCGTGGTCTCGACGAAGGCGCCATCGCCGCGCTGCACGGCAAGATCCTCGCCGCGCGCGAGGCAGGGGCGGCGATCCTCCTCGTCACCGAGGACCTCGAAGAGGCGCTCGCTCTCTCCGACCGGCTTCAGGCCATCGTCCGTGGCCGCCTTTCTCCACCCATCGCCGCCGAGGAGGCCGACGCACGGCGGCTCGGGCTGATGATGGCGGGGACCTGGGAGGCGACCGATGCAGCTTGAACGCCGCACGCAGGTTCCCCTCGGCCTTGCCCTCACGGCCCCCCTCCTGGCGATCGCGGCAGCCCTGGTCCTCGCCGGCATCCTGATCGCCGCTGCCGGGGTCAACCCGCTGCACGCCTATGCCGAGATGCTGCGCGGGGCATTCGGGTCGCGGCTCTCCGTCACCGAAACGCTGACCCGCGCGACGCCGCTCATCCTGACCGGCCTCGCCGCCGCCGTCGCCTTCCGCGCGCGGCTGTGGAACATTGGCGGCGAAGGGCAGTTCTATCTCGGCGCACTTGCCACCGCCGTTCTTGGCCACCAGACGCTTTCCGGCTGGCCGGTGCCACTCGCAATCGCCACGCTCATGGCCGCCGGCGCTCTGGCCGGCGCGCTCCTGCTGGCGGGGCCCGCCGTCCTGCGGCTGCGGTTCGGAGTGGACGAGGTGGTGACGACCCTCCTGCTGAACTTCATCGTGCTGCTGTTCGTAGGCCTGATGATCGAGGGGCCCTTCAAGGACCCGATGGCCTTCGGCTGGCCGCAATCCGTGCCGATCGACCGGCCGCTGCGCCTGCCCGACCTCGTCCCCCGCTCGCGGCTGCACATCGGGTTGCTCGTCGCGCTCGCGGCGGCGGCCCTTGTCTGGCTCCTGATGGCCCGCACCGTGTTCGGGACCGAGGCTCGCGCCGCAGGCCACAGCCCCGAGGCGACAAGCTTTGCGGGCATCCCTCTTCCCCGCACGCTGATGACCGTCGCGCTGATCTCGGGCGGGCTCGCGGGCCTTGCGGGGGCCGTCGAGGTGCTGGGGGTCACACCTTACGTCACCACCAACCTCTCGCCCGGCTTCGGCTACGCCGGAATCGTCGTCGCCATGCTGGCCGCGCTGCACCCCATCGGCGTGGTCGGCGCGGCCGTCTTCGTGGCGACTGTCTTTGTCGGCGCGGATGCCATGAGCCGCGCCACCGGCGTTCCCAGCTTCATCGCCGACGTCATCGTGTCGCTCTCGCTCCTGACGATGCTGATCGCTCTCCTCTTCACCACCTACAGGCTGCGCCGATGATCGAAGCCCTTGAAATCCTCACCTCGGCAAGCCTCTGGGCGGCGGTGCTGCGCATCGCGACGCCGCTGATCTTCGGCGTGCTCGGCGCACTGATCTGCGAACGGGCCGGTGTGCTGAACCTCGGGATCGAGGGGATCATGACGATGGGCGCGATGATCGGCTGGCTCGTCGCCTACCAGGGGGGAGGGCTGTGGGGCGGGCTCCTCGCTGCCGCACTGGCCGGCGCGCTCCTCGGCCTGCTGCACGCGTTCCTCACGGTTCCGCTAGCCCTGTCGCAGCATGTCTCGGGCCTTGGCATCACGCTCTTCGGCGCATCGCTGGCCTATTACCTCTACCGGCTCACCGTGACGGTCGGCGACCTGCCGCCCACCATCGAACCCTTCCAGCCACTCGACTTCGGACCCCTCTCCGACATTCCGTTCCTCGGCGAGGTCCTGTTCCGGCAGACCGCGCCCACCTACCTCGCCCTCGCCGCCGTCGTGGCGGTGGCCTACGTCCTCGCCCGCACCCCGCTGGGCCTGGCGGTCCGCATGACAGGCGAGAACCCCCATGCCGTCGAGGCGCAGGGCCTCGACCCCATCGCGATCCGCATCGGTGCGATCGTCGTCGGCTCGGCGCTCATGGCCCTCGGCGGCGCGTTCCTGACGATGGCTGCCTTCAACAGCTTCTTCCCGCACATGGTGCAGGGCCGGGGCTGGATCTGCATCGCGCTCGTCGTGTTCGCCTCGTGGCGGCCCGGCAAGGCGCTCGTCGGGGCGCTGCTGTTTGCGCTCTTCGACGCCTACCAACTGCGCCTTCAGCACGCCGTCGAAGGCGTGCCCTACCAGCTTTTCCTGATGGCGCCCTATGTGCTGTCGATCGTCGCACTGATCCTGGTCTCGCGCCGCGCCCGCGTGCCCGAGGCCCTGATGCGGCCCTACCGACGGGGCGAGCGCTAGCCGGTCATCCCTTGGGCTGGCCGACGAACCGGCCAGCGCCCTCCGGGGCAGGGAGCTTCGCATGGGCGGCGGCGATCCCGGCATAGGCCTCCGCGACCGCCCCCTCGGGCGCCACCGACTTCCGGGTGGCCAGATCGACGTGGATCAGGAGGTGCTCGCCCGTCGCCGCAAGCGCCTCTCCCACCTTCATCTCGTGGAAAAGATGCATCTTGCGCCCGTCGCCGCCGAGGACACGCGTCGTCACGCGGATGGTGTCGCCCGCGTTCACCTCGCCCACATGGCGGATATGAGTCTCGGCCGTGAACACGCTGCGCCCTGCCGCGATGTAGGCGCCGTCGATCCCGATCAGTTCCATGAACCGGTCGGTCGCATCGCCGAAGGCCTGGAGATAGCGCGCCTCGTTCATGTGGCCGTTGTAGTCGGTCCAGTCGAGTGGCACCGCGCGCCGCGCGGTCTCGATCGGGCCGGTAAAGTCGGTGGGCGTCTCCCGCAGCCGCGCGTCCTGCCCGCGCAGAAGGAGCCCCGCGCCCCAGCCCGCATCCGGATCCGCCGGATAGCCCTTGAGCGACCGCAGTATGCCCACAAGGTTGCGGTCGCGGATGCGCTCGAGGTCGCGGATCGAATGGTGGCCTGACTGCGCGTCGGATTGCCCGGCGATCATGTCGATCAGCTCGTCGGTCAGGTCCGGCACGTCCATGAGCTTGGTCCACGGCCACGACAGGCACGGCCCGAACTGGGCGATGAAGTGCCGCATCCCCGCCTCGCCGCCCGCCACCCGGTAGGTCTCGAACAGGCCCATCTGCGCCCAGCGCAGGCCGAAGCCATA
>CAZOHN010000034.1:0-25158 GCA_964579325.1 uncultured Rhodobacterales bacterium | reverse complement strand
TTCGGCATCGAGGGCTTGGCGGCCTACGCCGCGGAAACCCTTGTCCGCTGAGGTCTGGCCCGAGGGCTTCGGGCGGGTCGTGCTGGAGGAGATCGACAGCACGAACGCCGAGGCCGCCCGGATCGCGGCCACCATCTCCGGTCCGACCTGGATTCTCGCGCACCACCAGACAGCGGCTCGCGGGAGGCGCGGGCGGCCCTGGGCGATGCCGGCGGGCAACTTCGCCGCGACGCTGGTGATGCGGCCTGAAGGGTCGGCGGCCGATGCGGCGCTGAAGTCCTTCGTGGCGGCGCTCGCGCTGTGGGATGCCATGGCGGCGATGGGCGTCGCGGACGAGGCGCTGTCGCTCAAATGGCCGAACGATGTGCTGCTGAACGGCGGCAAGGTGGCCGGCATTCTCCTTGAGAGCCTTGGCAACGACGGGGGCGTACATCACCTAGCCATCGGGATCGGTGTCAACCTTGCCAGTGCGCCCGGGGTGGACGAGGTCGAACCGGGCGCGCTCAGGCCCGTCTCGCTTCTGAGGGAATCCGGCATCGCTGCATTGCCCGAAGCGTTCCTGGACGCACTCGCGCAATCCTTCGACCGCTGGGATCGCCGCCTTGCCACCTTCGGCTTTGGTCCGATCCGTGAGGCCTGGCTTGCCCGGGCGGCGCGACTTGGGGAGCCGGTCTCGGCCCGGACTGGAGCGGCCACTCACTCGGGGATCTTCGAGACCATCGACGTCACCGGCGCGATCGTGCTCCGCACGCCGGAGGGGCGCATCGCGCTACCGGCGGCGGAGGTCCATTTCTGAGGGGAGGGCGCGGATGCTCCTGTGCATCGACTGCGGCAACACCAACACCGTCTTTGCGATCTGGAATGGCAGCAACTTCGTCGCCACATGGCGGGCCTCGACCAGCCATATGCGGACGGCGGACGAATACTACACCTGGCTCTCGACGCTGATGAAGCTCAAGGGAATCGAAGCCGACATTACCGACGTGATCGTTTCCTCGACCGTGCCGCGGGTCGTGTTCAACCTGCGCGTCCTCGCGGACCGCTACTTCGGGACCCGGCCCATCGTCGTCGGCAAGCCCGGCTGCCTGCTGCCACATCCGCCGCGGGTCGACCCCGGCACGCAGGTCGGCCCGGACCGGCTGGTGAACACAACGGGTGCCTTCGACCGCCACGGCGGCGATCTGATCGTGGTGGACTTCGGCACCGCCACGACTTTCGACGTAGCGGCTGCGGACGGCGCGTATATCGGCGGCGTCATAGCGCCGGGCGTCAACCTCAGCCTCGAGGCGCTGCATATGGCGGCGGCGGCGCTGCCGCACGTCGACATCTCGCGGCCCGAGAAAGTGATCGGAACGAACACGGTTGCCTGCATGCAGTCAGGCGTCTACTGGGGCTACATCGGCCTCGTCCGGGAAATGTGCGCCCGGATCAAGGCAGAGTACGGCCGTTCCATGCAGGTGATCGGCACCGGTGGCCTCGCTCCGTTGTTCGCGCAGGGCGAAGACCTATTTGATACAGTCGAGGACGACCTGACGATGCACGGGCTCACGGTCATCCACCGATACAATAAAGAGAACGGGACAGAATGAGCCAACCCCGACTGATCTATCTCCCCCTCGGAGGCGCGGGGGAAATCGGCATGAATGCCTATGTCTACGGCTACGGTCCCGAGGGCAAGGAGCGGCTGATCCTCGTCGATCTCGGCGTGACCTTCGGCGACATGGAGACGACGCCCGGCATCGACCTGATCCTGCCCGACATCTCATGGCTCGAGGCGCGAGCCGACAGGCTCGAGGCGATCTTCATTACCCACGCCCACGAGGACCACATCGGCGCGCTCGGGCACTACTGGGCCAGATTCAAGGTTCCCGTCTTCGCGCGGCGCTTCACCGCGACGATCGGGCGGCTCAAGATGGAGGAGCATGGCCACGAACCGGCTGCCATCACCGTCGTGCAGCCCTGGCCCGAGCAGATCGAGGCCGGGCCGTTCGTGGTGGGCTTCCTGCCGGTCTCGCATTCGATCCCGGAAAGCTCCGCTCTGGTGATCGACACGCCCGCCGGCCGCATCGTCCATACCGGCGACTTCAAACTTGACGGCAACCCGATGGTCGGAGAGCCCTTCGACGCCCCGCTTTGGCATTCGATTGCCAAGGAGGGCGTCAAGGTCCTGGTCTGCGACTCGACCAACGTCTTCGTCCCGCATCCTGGGCGGTCGGAGGCCGTCCTCGGCCCCGAGATCGAGGCCTTCATGACCTCGGCCACGGGACTCGTCGCCGCGACCACCTTTGCGTCGAACGTCGCACGGGTCCGCACGCTTGCCGTCGCCGGCCGCAACGCGGGCCGGTCAGTCGTGCTGCTCGGTCGCGCGATGAAGCGGATGATCCAGGCCGCTGTCGAGAGCGGGGTGTTGACAGACTTTCCGCCCACGGTCGCGCCCGAGGACGCGGGGCAGATCCCCCGTGAAAACCTGCTGCTCATCGTGACCGGCAGCCAGGGGGAGCGTCGTGCCGCAACGGCGCAACTGAGCCGCGGCAAGTATCTCGGCTTCGAGCTGACCGAGGACGACACCTTCCTGTTCTCATCCAAGACGATCCCTGGAAACGAACGGTCAGTCATCCGCATCATGAATGCGTTTTCCGAGATCGGCGTGGATGTCCACGACGACGAGGGCGGTCGCTACCATGTTTCTGGCCACGCCAACCGGCCCGACCTTGAGGCGGTCCACGACCTCATGCGCCCGCAGATGCTGATTCCGATGCACGGCGAACACCGGCATCTGCGCGAGCACGTCAAGATCGCCAAGGCGAAGGGGATTGCTGCGGAAGTCGCCGTGAACGGGACGATGCTCGACCTCACCGGGGACGAACCGGAAATCGTCGAGTTCATCGAGACGGGCCGCGTCTACCTCGACGGTACCGCCATGGTCGGCGCGCTCGACGGGGTGGTGCGTGACCGGATCCGCATGGCGCTGAACGGGCAGGTCCTGGTGACGCTGATCGTCGAAGACGATTCAGCCCTGGGCGATGCCTGGGCCGAGGTGATCGGCCTTCCTCAAACCGGGAGGTCGAAGACGCCGCTTGCCGAAGTGATCGAGGACGAGGTGAACGCTTTCCTCGGGCGGGCTGATCGCAAGACCATGAAGAACGACGACAAGATCGACGAGACGATCCGCCGGATCGTGCGTCAGGCGACACTGGAGGAAGTCGGCAAGAAGCCCGAGGTCACGGTCGTGGTCAGCCGCCTGATGAACGGCTGACCTTCGAGGATCAGCCCTCAGCCGCCTCGGCGTTGTCTGTCGAGGCCGGGACACGGAATGTTCTCAGCAGGAAATCGGGGACATGGTCGCCGAGACCCACGACAGGGGAATCGTCCCGCCTGTCGCTCCGGCCGCGATCCCTGCCACTACTGCGGGGGAACTCGCCGCGCTCCCGCGCAGGCTCGCGCAGGGTGGCCGAGCGCGCTGCCGGTTCGGCGGCAGGTGCCGGCGGCGCTGTCTCGACGTGGTCGGATGCCCGAGGTCTTTCACTCCGCCGTGGGCGATCGGGGCGGCCTCCGCGGCGCTGCGGCGAGGATCCTGCGTCGGCCGCCTCCGCCGGCTCGGCCGATGCCCTGGCCTCGACCGGCGACTCGATCCGGGGGATCTGGGTCTTGATCAGGCTCTCGATCGCCGAGAGGTACTTGTCGTCGGCGCTGACGGCGATGGTGAAGGACGTGCCCTGCTTGCCCGCCCGCCCAGTGCGGCCGATGCGGTGGACATAGTCTTCCGCGTGGCTCGGCACATCGAAGTTGAAGACATGGCTCACGTCGGGGATGTCGAGGCCGCGCGCCGCGACGTCGGACGCGATCAGGAACCGAAGCGTGCCGTCGCGGAACGCGTCGAGCGTCCGCATCCTCTGGCTCTGTTCGAGGTCGCCGTGAATCGGCGCAGCGTCGAAGCCGTGTTTCTTTAGCGACTTCGCCAGAACATCGACCTCGGTTTTTCGATTGCAGAAGATGATCGCGTTCTTGAGCTTGTCGCCTTCGGAGGCGATCAGGCCGCGCAGGACTTCGCGCTTTTCCTTGGCGGCATTCTCGCGCCGCGAGGCGCGGAACTGCACCAGCCCCTGGGTGATCGTTTCCGAAGCCGTGGCCTGGCGGGCGACCTCGATCCGGGCCGGATTTGTGAGGAAGGTGTTGGTGATCCGTTCGATCTCGGGCGCCATTGTGGCCGAGAAGAACAGTGTCTGCCGGGTGAAGGGCGTCAGCTGGAAAATCCGCTCGATGTCGGGAATGAAGCCCATATCGAGCATCCGGTCGGCTTCATCGACGACCATGATCTGCACGCCGGTGAGCAGCAGCTTGCCGCGTTCGAAATGGTCGAGCAACCTGCCGGGGGTAGCGATCAGCACATCGACGCCACGGTCGATCAGCGCGTCCTGCTCCTTGAACGACACGCCACCGATCAGCAGCGCCTTTGTGAGGCGCAGGTTCTGGGCGTACTTGTCGAAATTCTCGGCCACCTGGGCGGCGAGTTCGCGCGTGGGGCAAAGCACGAGGCTGCGGGGCATCCGTGCCCGGGCGCGGCCTTTCGACAAAATCGTGATCATCGGCAGCACGAATCCGGCAGTCTTGCCGGTGCCGGTCTGGGCAATGCCGAGCACGTCACGCCCTTGGAGCGCGGGCGGAATTGCGCCAGCCTGGATCGGCGTCGGGGTCGTGTAGCCGGAGTCTGCGATTGCCTGAAGCACTCGCGGATCGAGGTCTAGGTCGGAAAATTGAGTCATTTGCGTCCTTGCGGGGGTGGTTGTGGAACCCACCGGATCAGGGGACGCAAACCTGGGCCGCGCGTCCCGACGTATGGCCTACCGGATGTAGGCTGCGAAGGCGCTACCGCAAAATGCCGGAAAGGTCAAGAAACGCTGCTTCGAACTCCGCAAGGTGGCCCTCGCCATCTAGACCGGTGATGATCTGTTCGCGCATCGGAGACATTCTTCGAGATTATCGGTCGGGGCGGGGCATTGTTAACCTGACATTCACCACTTCGGGGGCAAGTTTCGACATCGCCCCAGAAAGGAGCGCATCATGCTCGCAGCCGCGGCCCTCCTCCTCGTTCTCACCATTGCGCTGATGGCGCTGCGCCATCGTCGCGCCCGCCTGAGCAGCCATACCCATATCCTGAGGCGGATCGAGACCTCGCTGACCGCTGCCTCGAGGCCAGTCGCCGTTCCGGTCTTCCGTACCGCGGATGCGGTGAAGCATCATTCCCACCCGCGCCTCGTGCCACTACGCCCTCCCGAAGACTGAGCCCACGAGAGCGAGGTCCGCAACTTCCAGCGGCCGGTCTCAGACCATCATTTCCTTGGTTGCGCTCAGCCGCACCTGTGGATGGTCTCGGCCGATGCGGTCGATGTCCCACTGCAGCCGCGTCAGGTAGACCACATCCCCGTCGTTGTCGTGGGCAATGTGGCCCTTGTTGACGTTCGCAAACGCCTCGACGTCGTCCTTCGGCCCCGAAACCCAGCGGGCCGAGGTGAACTGCGAGGGTTCGAACCGGACAGGCAGGCCGTACTCGAGTTCGATCCGCGAGGCGAGCACCTCGAACTGCAGCGCGCCCACCACGCCCACTATGAACCCCGAGCCGAACAGCGGCTTGAAGACCTTGGCTGCACCTTCTTCGGCGAACTGCATCAGCGCCTTGTCGAGATGCTTTGCCTTGAGCGGGTCCAGCGCGCGGACCGAACGCAGCAGTTCCGGCGCGAAGGACGGGATGCCCGTCACCTTCAGTGCTTCGCCCTCTGTCAGCGTGTCGCCGATACGAAGCTGGCCGTGGTTGGGAATGCCGATGATGTCGCCCGCCCAGGCCTCTTCGGCAAGTTCGCGGTCGGCGGCGAGGAACAGTACCGGGTTGGTGATCGCCATCGGCTTGCCGGCGCGAACGTGGTGGAGCTTCATGCCGCGCTCGAAGTGGCCCGAGGCGAGCCGCACGAACGCTACCCGGTCTCGGTGCTTTGGGTCCATGTTGGCCTGCACCTTGAAGACGAAGCCCGAAACCGGGTCCTCTTCAGGCGCGATCTGGCGCGGCTCGGCGCGTTGCGGCTGCGGCGGCGGGCCGTATTCCCCGATGCCGTCCATCAACTCCCTGACGCCGAACGAGTTGATCGCCGAACCGAACCAGATCGGGGTGAGGTGACCTTCGAGCAGGGACTGCCTGTCGAAGCCTGGCATCAGCTCACGCACCATCTCAAGTTCCTCGCGCAGCTTCGCGAGCAGTTCCGGGTTGATGTGCTGTGCGAGCTTCGGGTCGGAAAGTCCTGATATGGATATGGATTGCGCCACGCGATTGCGGTCGGCCCGGTCCATGATGTCGAGCCGGTCGTGCAGGATGTCGTAGGCACCGATGAACTCCCGGCCCTGGCCGATGGGCCAGCTTGCGGGGGTCACATCTATGGCAAGGTTCTGCTGGATCTCGTCGATGATCTCGAAGGTGTCGCGGCTTTCCCGGTCCATCTTGTTGCAGAAGGTCAGGATCGGCAGGTCGCGTAACCGGCAGACCTCGAAGAGTTTCCGGGTCTGGCTCTCCACGCCCTTGGCACCGTCGATCACCATGATCGCGGCATCGACGGCGGTGAGCGTGCGATATGTGTCTTCGGAGAAGTCGGAGTGGCCGGGTGTGTCGACAAGATTGAAGCGGTAGTCGCGGTAGTCGAAGGACATCGCCGAAGCCGAGACCGAGATGCCTCGGTCCTTCTCCATCTGCATGAAGTCCGATCGCGTGCGACGCGCCTCGCCCTTGGCCCGGACCTGTCCCGCCATCTGGATGGCGCCACCGAACAGCAGGAACTTTTCGGTCAGCGTCGTCTTGCCGGCGTCGGGGTGCGAGATGATCGCAAAGGTTCGCCTGCGGGCGACCTCGGGGGGGAGCGGGGTACGGTTGGTGAGGGCGTCGAGCATGAGCCGCTATCTAGTCGAGCCGCGAGGCGTGCTCAACCGCTGTAACGTTGGGCTGACCGGTGGGCAGGACGTGGCGGGCGACCGGCCCGGTCCGCGAGCAGGCTGGGCGCAGCACCGGCAGGCGCATCCGGCAGGGCGAGAAGTGGCTGGCTGAACCCGGGGTGCCGTGCGCGGAATGCCGCCTTCGCCTCCCGCGGCAACTGGTCGAACTTCGACCCGCTTGCCGGAAGGCTCTCTACGGCGAGGCACTCGGCGTAGATGATTTCGTGCCGGTCGAAGACGAGGCCATGGCATGTCCACATTCCGCCTGACTGAAGGAAGGCTCCCGGAGAACCGACAAGGTCCTCCGCCCGCGCGAGAACCTCGGGGCCGTTGCGCGCACCGTCCGCGGCGCGCAGATAGAGGTGAAGACGCTGTTCCCGCGCCAGCACGAGGTCGCCCGAATTGCCGATCGCGCCGGCGGGAACCACCACCGGTGCCTGCGGGCCCTGCGACTTGAGCGTCACCTGTACCACGTCGCGCAGCGGTTGTGGGCCGCGGTCGCGGGTGAACACCACATCGCCTGCACGCAGGTGCTCGACCGGCCTGGGTATACCCTCCCCGACCAGCACCCGCGTCCCCCGCCCGAGGCCGAAGGGCGCCACATCCGCGAGGAACATGGGTTCCCTCAGTGCCTCGGTCGAGACCAGCGTGTATTCGATGCCCGGTTCCATCACCCCGTCCACGAGCGCCATGACGGAGCCCTGCTCGAAACGCAGGAGGGAAACCGTCGCCATGTCCCCCGTTGGTGCAATCAGCATCAGCGATAGGGATGCCCGGACCGCCTCGCCATCCGCCCCGACTTCTGATCCCGACGCCACACGCGGGGGCTCGCCGTGGCGCGTGACAAGCCGCCTTGTCCTGGCGCCGCGCAAGAGCACGTATATGTCGCCCGGTTCCGGCGCGCAGTCGGAATCGAGGCCGTCGCCCATGTTGGCACCGAGCCGCGCCACGATCGACGCCGCCGGCACGACGTGGCAGGTCTGTGTACCGGTTCGCGGTGGCATACGCGCCATCTTGTCTGTCCGTTCGGTCCAAGTTGGTTCTCTTCTAGAGCAGCGGGGTTAAGGAAGCCCGGACGTGCTCTGGTTCCGAATCGTCCCCGTGGCTGCTAGGCCGAAGCAGGAGAGAAACAGGGGGACGAAGGCATGGATCTCGGGATCAGGGGAAAGCGGGCGCTGGTCTGCGCGTCGTCGCGGGGTCTCGGCCGGGGGTGTGCCGAAGCGCTGGCTGCGGCGGGTGTGGATCTTGTGCTCAACGCCCGCGGCGAAGCATCGCTCGCCGACACCGCAGAGGCGATCCGTCAGGCGCATCATGTGAATGTTGTAGCCGTGGCTGGCGACATCACAACAGCAGCCGGGCGCGCAACGGTGCTCGCGGCCGCCGGTGAGGTCGATATCCTGGTAACCAATGCAGGCGGTCCGCCGCCGGGGCTTTGGTCCGACTGGAGCCGGGACGACTTTATCGCTGCTCTCGATGGCAACATGCTGACACCGGTTGCACTGATGCAGGCCTGCCTGCCGGGCATGATGGCGCGTGGATGGGGCCGAGTGGTGAACATCACCAGCCAGTCGGTCAAGGCGCCGATCGCGGCACTGGGCTTGTCGAACGCCGCACGGGCCGGCCTGACCGGCTTCGTCGCCGGAACCGCACGGCAGGTCGCGCCATCGGGCGTTACCATCAACAATCTGCTGCCGGGCATTCACGCCACCGCTCGGGCGGATGCGCTCGATGCAGGGGTGGCGAAGGCCGAGGGGATCACGGTCGCCGCGGCGCGCGCGCGCCGGGCTGCGACCATTCCGGCCCGGCGCTATGGCACTGCGGCGGAGTTCGGTGCGGCTTGCGCCTTCCTCTGCTCTGCCCATGCGGGCTTTATCGTGGGCCAGAACATCCTCCTCGACGGGGGTGCCATCAACGCCACGCTCTGAGGCGACTTGCGGCAGCGCGCGGCGGTTGCTACCTGCTGACCGAAACCCGATGCTTTCGCTCGGGAACGGAAGGACCACCGCGTGCAGACTGAGGTGCCGAGCATCGAGGCCCAGTCGCTGACCCGTCGCTTTGGCGGACGGGCGGTGGTGGATGACGTGTCGCTCACGCTCATGCCGGGGCAAGTCGTTTGCCTTCTGGGACATTCCGGCTGCGGCAAGTCGACGACGCTGCGGATCCTTGCCGGTGTCGAACGCCAGGACGAGGGGATCGTCCGCGTCGAGGGGCGGGTCGTGTCGAGCGGAGCGCTGCACCTGCCGCCAGAGGCGCGCGCTGTCGGGCTGATGTTCCAGGACTTCGCCCTGTTTCCGCATCTTACTGTCGAGGGAAACGTCGCCTTCGGCCTGACCGGATCGAAGGACGACAGGCGCCGACGTGTCGGAGAACTTCTTGAGCGTGTGCACCTTGGCGGGTTCGGTCCGAAATATCCTCATGAGCTTTCGGGAGGAGAGCAGCAGCGGGTTGCGCTTGCGCGGGCCCTGGCTCCGCGGCCGCGCATCCTGATGATGGACGAGCCCTTCTCGGGCCTCGACGAGCGGCTCCGCGACGGGATCCGTGACGCGACGCTGGATCTGCTCAAGGAGGAGGGGACGGCGGTTCTCCTCGTCACGCATGAACCGCACGAGGCGATGCGGATGGCCGACGAGATCATGCTGATGCGCGGGGGGCGGGTCGTCCAGCAGGGCGCGCCCTACAACATCTACAACCGCCCGGTGGATCGCAAGGCCGCGGCATTCTTCTCGGACGTCAACATAATCCGCGGGACCGTGCACGGGGCGCTGACCGACACGCCCTTCGGCCGCTTCCTTGCGCCGGGTGTGCCGGACGGGGCCGAGGTCGAGATCATCATCCGCCCGCAGCACCTGCGGATAGACTTCGACCGGGCAGGACGCGGGCCGAATCCGACCCCCGTCGACGGGACTCCCGCGCGCGGCGTGGTCGAGCGTGCGCGCTTCATGGGGCGCGAAAGCCTGGTGGAGTTCCGCATGGACTATGACCTCTCGGTCTTGCGCGCAACGGTGCCGGGGGTGTTCCTGCCCAAGCCCGGCACTGCGCTGTGGCTGATGATCCGGCGCGAGCGCTGCTTTGTCTTTCCGGCAGAGAGTGCTGCGGCTGAGTAGGGTTCAAACCGCGCGGTCGATCTTGGTCGAGAGGTGGATCAGACTTTCCGAACTGCGCACACCCTGTATTCCTCCGATCCGGTCGAGCGTCTGGTCGAGTGCCTCGGTCGTGTCGGCAGCGATCTGCAGGATCAGGTCGATCCGCCCCGACGTGGTGTGCGCGATCTCGACCTCGGGCATTGCCTTGAGACGCTGCAGCACCTGCGCTGTGGCGCGCGGTTCGACCTGGATCAGGACCGTCGCCTTGATCCGCTTGAGCGTAAGCGCCTGGCCTAGCCGAATCGTGTAGCCGGCGATCACACCGGTCCTCTCGAGGCGTTCAATTCGTGCCTGCACGGTCGACCGTGCGACCTTGAACCGGCGCGCCAGTTGCGAGGTCGAGGTGCTTGAATTCGCGGCCAGGGCCGCCAGCAGTCTCTCGTCGAGGTCGTCCATGTCAATCAGCCCGAATTTTCGTCATTTTGACTGCCTTTCCGCACAAATCAACCCTTTTCACCGGTGAAGTTGTCATCCATATGCACCACACTCGTTTTCAGGAAAAGGGCGGCTCATACGCACCTGGCCTGGTTGAGGAAACGCTGAGTGTGCGTCTCCCAACCCGTACGCCGGGGCAAGAGGTCGCTTTGTCTGTTGGCTGCATAACAAGAGGGCAGGGCCGATGGGACTTTCGAAAACGATATGGGCGAAACCGTCCGAACTTCTTCGCACGCAACAGCCTGAAAACCCGGTGCTTTTCTTTGCGCCGGCGATCCTCCAGGCGACCGCGAAACGCTTCCTCGCCGGCTTCCCCGGCCTTGTGACCTATGCCGTCAAGTCGAACCCCGACGAGATGGTGATCCAGAACCTCGATGCCGCCGGCATCCGGGGCTACGACGTCGCCTCGATCTACGAGATCGAGCTTATCCGCCGCGTCGCGCCCGGCTCGGCGATGCATTACAACAACCCGGTCCGTTCGCGGTCCGAGATTGCCCGCGCGGTGCAGCTCGGTGTGCGGTCGTGGTCGGTCGACAGCCTCACCGAACTGAAGAAGCTCGCCGAGATCGTTCCCGTCGAGGGAACCGAGATTTCGGTGCGGTTCAAGCTGCCGGTGAATGGCGCGGCCTACAACTTCGGCGCCAAGTTCGGCGCAACGGCCGAGCTTGCGGCGGAACTCTTGCGCGAGACGGCGGAGCTTGGCTTCGTGCCCTCGCTGACGTTCCACCCCGGCACCCAGTGCACCGATCCGATGGCTTGGGATGCCTATATCCGTAAGGCTGCCTGGATCGCACGGGAAGCCGGCGTGACCATCGCGCGGCTGAACGTGGGAGGCGGGTTCCCGTCGCATCGCCTCTCCGACGTGACGCCGCAGCTTGAAGCGACCTTCGAACTGATCGACCGCGTGACCACCGAAGCCTTCGGAGATGCGCGGCCCGCACTGGTGTGCGAGCCGGGGCGGGGGCTGGTCGCCGAGGCGTTCTCGCTGGCGACGCGCGTCCGTGCGGTGCGCGATGGCGTCCACGTCTTCCTGAACGACGGTGTATATGGCGGTCTTGCCGAGCTTCCGCTGATCGGTGTGATCGACCGGATCGAGGTTCTCCAGCCCTCGACAGCGCCGCGGACGGGCGAGCCCGTCGGACGGATCGTCTTCGGTCCGACCTGCGACAGTGTCGATCGCCTTCCGGGCGAAGTGGCGCTGCCGAGCGATCTTGCCGAGGAGGACTTCGTGATCTTCCACGGCATGGGGGCCTACTGCACCGTCACCAACACCCGTTTCAACGGTTTCGGCGAAATGGAGATCGCCACGGCGATGACGCTGCGCGACTGAGTTTCAATCGAATTTCCGGGAAGGCGGGGCTGTCGGCCCCGCCTTTTCCATTCCGGCCGGTCCACTGCCTCTGGACAGTGCGGCCGTGGCATCTACCCTGCGTCTCGAAACAGGGACGTGGAGGCAGGGCGATGGAGAAATTCGGCAAGGCGCAGACGGCGGTGCGGCGCGAGGACGTGCGGTTCCTGACCGGCAAGGGACGCTACATCGACGACATCGCCCCGGCTGACGCGCTGCATGCCGTGTTCTTCCGGTCACCCGTGGCCCATGCCGACGTCACCGCCATTGAGACTGAAGCTGCTCGCGCTGCGCCGGGGGTCCGTGCAGTCCTGACGGCCGAGGACCTCGAGGCCGCCGGGGTAGCGCTGCACATCCGCTCGGAACCGGTGCAGAACCGCGACGGGTCCATGGCGCCCGACCCATTCCGTCCCATTCTGGCGAAGGGACGCGTGCGGCATGTCGGCGAAGCGGTTGCGGTGATCGTCGCGCAGACGCTGGCAGAGGCGCGGGACGCCGCGGAACTGATCGGGTTCGACTACGTCGAGCGCCCCGTCCACGTCGACATCGCCGAGGGCGGCGATGCGCTGCACGACGAAGCTCCGCGCAACCTTGCCTTCGACTGGGGCCTCGGCGCCGAAGCCGCGGCCGAGGCGGCCTTCGCGCGCGCAGCCCACAGGGTCGCGGTGACGGTTGAGCACAACCGGGTCATCGTGAACCCGATGGAACCGCGCGGCGCCTTTGCCGAGTGGGACGGATCGCGGCTGCACCTGGCGGTGAACGGGCAGGGGGTCTGGGAACTCAAGAAGGTCGTGGCCCATCACCTCGGGCTTTCCGAAGGCGCGGTGCGGATCACCAACCCCGACGTCGGCGGCGGTTTCGGCATGAAGTCTTTCACCTACCCCGAGCAACTGGCGGTGGCGGCGGCAGCGAAGATCCTCGGACAGCCGGTGCGCTGGATGAGCGATCGGACCGAGGCGATGCTGTCGGACAACGGCGGGCGCGACCTCGTTTCCTTCGCCGAGGGCGCCTTCGATGCAAACTTTTGTCTGATCGGCTATCGCGTCAAGATTTTGTCCAACCTTGGGGCCTACAATTCTGAGTTCGGCCAGCAGATCCAGTCGGACGTGTCCGCCCGGGTCCTGACCGGGGTCTACGACGTGCAGGATGTGTTCGTGAACGCGCTGGGGATATATACGAACACGGCCCCGACCGACGCCTATCGCGGCGCCGGACGGCCGGAGGCGATCACCACGCTAGAGCGGCTGATGGACACCGCGGCGCGGCAGTTCGGGATGGACCCCTGGGTCCTGCGCGAGCGCAGCTTCATCCGAACCTTCCCGTACAAGACCGCCAGTGGCGAGTTCTACGACGTGGGGGACTTCCCCCGGGTCGTGCAGCGTGTGCGCGCCGAGGCCGATGTGGTGGGCTTCGCCGCGCGCAAGGCTGAGGCGGCGCGTCGCGGGAAGGCACTGGGGCTCGGCACCTGCTACTACATCGAATCGATTCTCGGCTCGGACGTCGAGGACGCGCGGGTGGAGTTCCGCGACAACGGGGAGGTTGCGCTCTATGTCGGCACCCAGTCCAACGGCCAGGGGCATGAGACGGTCTTTGCGCATTTCCTCGCCGACCGCACCGGAATCCCGGCCGACAAGATACTGGTGGTGCAGGGCGACAGCGACCTGATCCCCTCCGGCGGTGGCACAGGCGGGTCCCGTTCGGTTACCGTGCAGGGGACGGCGACAATCGCGACCGTCGAGAAGATGGCTGCGGCGTTCGCGGCGTACCTGTCGGATACACTTGGCGCCGAGGACTTTGCCTTCGACGGCGAGACCTTCCGGGCCCCCGGCACCAACCACGCCATCACCATGCTGGAGGCCGCCGATATGGCTCGGGCGGCCGGTCGCCGTGACCTGCTCGACCACGCGGCCCGCGCGCAGCTTCCGGGGCGCAGCTATCCCAACGGGGCGCACCTTGCGGAAGTCGAGGTGGACCCCGAAACTGGCGAGGTGCTGCTCACCCGCTACACCGTGACCGACGACTTCGGGCTGCTGATCCACCCGACGCTCGCCGAAGGCCAGGTGCACGGCGGCGTGGCGCAAGGCCTTGGCCAGGCGGTGACCGAGCGCACGGTCTATGACGAGACAGGGCAGCTGCTCACGGCAACGTTCATGGACTACGGAATGCCGCGCGCAGACGATCTGCCGATGATCCGCTTCACGACAGAGAACACCCCCTCGACCGCCAACCCTATCGGCATGAAGGGCTGTGGCGAGGCAGGAACTGTCGGCGCTCTGGCGGCGATCTCGAACGCGGTCGCCGATGCGCTCGCCGACTACGGTGTGGCCGAAGTTCAGATGCCATTCACGCCTTTGCGTGTCTGGCAATGGATCCGCGAGGGGAGACGACTTGCGGCTGAATAGGGCCCTCCGCCGCTGGCTCCGTCGCGAGCCGGTGCCCCAGACGCTGCCGCCCGAGATCGGACCGGGCCCGGCAGCAAAGGGTAGGGGGCGCGTCGATCATGTCCTGATCCTCGACGGAACCATGTCGTCACTGATGCCGGGAGAGGAAACCAACGCCGGGCTGTTCTACAAGCTCTTGCGTGAGCGAGGCCGGATCGCGGGCCTGTCGATCTACTACGAGCCCGGGCCGCAATGGGAGGAATGGCGCCAGTTTCACGGCGCGGTGATGGGCCGTGGCATCAATCGCCAGATCCGCCGCACCTATGGATACCTCGCCAGCCGCTACCGTCCGGGCGACCGGATCTTCCTCATCGGGTTCTCGCGCGGTGCCTACGCGGTGCGGTCGCTGGCGGGCGTGATCGACAAGATCGGCCTGCTGCGCCACGCCCACGCCACCGAGCGGAACGTGCGCGAAGCCTACCGCCACTACCAGCTCGACCCCCGCAGCGGCGCGGCTGCCGCCTTTGCTGCCGCGCATTGCCACGCCGAGGCACCGATCGAGATGGTAGGGGTCTGGGACACCGTGAAGGCGCTGGGGGTCCGGCTGCCGCTCCTATGGAAGCTGACGGAGCCTGCCCACTCCTTCCACGATCATCGCCTGGGCCCCCATATCCGCCACGGGTTTCAGGCCCTCGCGCTCGATGAGACCCGTCAGGTCTTCGAGCCCATCCTGTGGGATTGTTCGGATGCCGTGGCGGGTCAACACGTCGAACAGGTCTGGTTCCGCGGGGCGCACGGAGATGTCGGAGGGCAGCTGGGCGGCTACCACGCCGCGCGACCTCTGGCGAACATTCCCCTGGTATGGATGCTCGAACGGGCCGAGCGATGCGCGCTGGAACTGCCGCCGGGCTGGCGCGCCCGATTCCCGCGCGATGCCGAGGCGCCGTCGGTCGGGACCTTGCGGGGCTGGGGCAAGGCGTTTCTGCTCCGCAAGCGCAGGCCGTTCGGCAGAGACCCTTCCGAGTCCATCCATCCGTCCGCTGCCGCATCGCATCCGCGGTTTGCGCCCGCCCAGGCCGGATGAGCCTCAGCCGCGCATGATCAGGCAGGTCGTCGACCCTGTCGCATAGACCCGCCCGTCGTTGATGTCCCGGATCTCGCCTTCGGCCACAGCCGTGGAGCGTCCCGCATGGCGCACCCGTGCCTCGGCCTCGACTTCGGTGCCCGGTGGAACGGCGCGGGTAAGGTTCACCTTGTACTCGAGCGTCGTGTACCACGACCCCTGCGGCACCTCGGTCATCACCGCGCAGCCGAGCACGGTGTCGAGGAGGGTGCCATACCAGCCGCCGTGGACGGCGCCGAAGGGGTTGCAGTGCTCGAACCGGGGCGTGCCCCGGGCACGGACGAGGCCCGGCTCGACCGCGGTGAGGCGCAGGTTCATCGGCCCCGCGATGGGTGCCATCGGCAGCCGGCCGTCGAGGACGGCGCGCATGAAGTCGAGCCCGGACATCCCCAGTACCGTCTCGCGCGGAGCGAGATCTTCGGGGTGTTCGGCAAAACGTGGTCCGGCCATCGGAGCTCCCTGCGGTGCCTCCCTGAGAGGCGGACCCTAGCCGGCGACCCCGGCGCGCGGAAGACCTCAGGCGACCTTTTCCAAGACAACCGGCGGCACGATCCCGAGGGCATGGCAGACATCGCGGGTGAGGTGCGGGCGGTTGAGGGTGTAGAAGTGCAAATGATCGACCCCGCCCTCGATCAGGTCCGAGCAAAGCTCGGTCGCCAGCGCGGTCGCCAGCAGGTCCTCGCGCCCGTCGCGCTTGGCCGCAGTGAAGGCGTCATCCAGCCATGCGGGAACGCGGGTGCCGCAGCGGGCCGCGAACTTCTTCGCACCCTCCCAGCTCTGGATCGGCAGGATGCCGGGCTGGATCGGCGCGTCTATGCCGGCCTTTTGGCAGGCGTCGCGAAACTGAAAGAACGTCTCGGCCTCGAAGAAGAACTGGGTGATCGCCGAGGTCGCGCCGGCATCGATCTTGCGCTTGAGCCAGCGCACGTCGGCCAGCGGATCGGCGGCATCGGGGTGGGGCTCGGGGTAGGCGCCGACCCGGATCTTGAACTTGCCCGAGGCGGCGAGCGCTTCGATCAGGTCGACCGAATGGGCGAAGCCCAGCGGATGCGGTGTGAAGCGAGCCGCACCCTTTGGCGCATCGCCACGAAGCGCGACGATCTCGGTCACCCCGGCGTCGGCGTAGCTTTCCGCGATAGCCAGTGTCTCGCTCTTGGTCGCATCCACGCAGGTCAGGTGCGCCGCGACGTTGAGGCCGTAGTTGCGGCCGATCGTCGTGACCGCCTCGTGGGTCAGGCGGCGGGTCGTGCCGCCCGCACCATAGGTCACCGATACGAACGACGGCGCGAGAGGGGCCAGCATCTGCGCCGTCTCCCACAGCCGGAAGCTCGCATCGAGCGATTGCGGCGGGAAGAATTCGAACGAGATGCTGGGGGCGGGCATGGGGCAACTCCGTGTGTGTCCAGCGCTTGTGCCTGAAACTGCATTGTGAGACAAATTCATAATACTCACGACCATCATGAGCCAAACCGCAAGATGCACATCGAGTTCCGACACCTGCGCACGATCAAGGCGATCCATGAGGCCGGGGGGCTGACCGGTGCGGCGGAGATGCTCAACATCACGCAGTCTGCCCTCAGCCATCAGGTGAAGGGGCTTGAGGATCAGACCGGGGTAGAGTTATTCGTCCGCCGGTCGAAGCCGCTCAAGCTGTCGTCGGCGGGGCAGCGCCTGCTGAAACTCGCCGAGCGCATATTGCCCGAGATCGAGGCGCTGGAGGACGATTTCCGGTCGCTTCGGTCAGGCAAGTCGGGGCGGCTGCACATCGCAATCGAGTGCCATGCCTGCTTCGAATGGCTTTTCCCGGTGCTCGAGCAGTTCCGCCACCGCTGGCCCGACGTGGACGTCGACATTCGCCCCGGCCTCGCCTTCGGGGCGCTTCCGGCGCTTCTGCGCGAGGAGGTCGATCTCGTGGTTTCGTCCGATCCCGAGGACCTCACCGGGGTGACCTTCGTTCCGCTCTTCGACTACGAGCCGGTCTTCGTCGCGGCGGCGGCAAACCCGCTTTCGGCGAAGGACTGGATCGCGGCCGAGGATTTCCGCGACCAGACTCTCATCACCTATCCGGTCGAGCGTCAGCGGCTCGACGTGTTCAGCCAACTCCTGATCCCCGCCAAGGTCGAGCCGCGGGCGGTACGGCAGGTGGAACTTACGGCGGTGATCCTGCTTCTGGTCGCCTCGAACCGCGGCGTCGCGGTGTTGCCCGACTGGGTGCTGCGCGAGGTGAAATACTCGTCCGACTATGTCACCCGCCGCCTCACCGAGACCGGCCTGACGCGGCGCCTTTACGCGGCAGTTCGGGACGAGGACGTGGGCAAGCCGTTCATGGCGCATGTCCTGAGGCTCGGGCGCACCGAACCGGTGAAGCTGCAACGGGCGGCCGCCCCGGCCTGACGGATGCGTGCGGCCTTCCCTTCCGCCGCCCCACCGCGTATAGCGCCCGCCTGATCCGACCGGAGACCGACGACATGCAGGGCAGCGCGAACCTCAACGTGATGATCAAGGCGGCCCGCATGGCGGCCCGGTCGCTCATCAAGGACTTCCGCGAGGTCGAGAACCTGCAGGTCTCCACCAAAGGACCCGGCGATTTCGTGACCAAGGCCGACCGCGAGTCGGAGCGCATCATTCGCGAGGAACTGATGGGCGCGCGTCCGACCTATGGCTGGCTCGGCGAGGAGAGCGGCGAGACGCCGGGACAGGACCCGACGCGCCGCTGGATCGTTGATCCGCTTGATGGCACGACGAATTTTCTGCACGGCATGCCGCATTGGGCAATCTCGATCGCGCTTGAGCACAAGGGCGAAATCGTTGCGGGCGTGGTCTATGACGCCTCCAAGGACGAGATGTTCTATGCTGAGAAAGGGCAGGGGGCCTGGCTCAATGACAAGTCGCGGATGCGCGTGTCGGGCCGCAAGGTGATGTCCGAGGCTCTGGTTGCGACGGGTGTACCGTTCGGAGCCAAGAAGACCCTTCCGGCAACGATCCGCGACCTTTCCCGACTGATGCCGGCCACGGCCGGGATGCGGCGGTGGGGCGTCGCCTCTCTAGACCTCGCCTATGTCGCGGCGGGCCGGTTCGATGCCTACTGGGAACGCGAGATTTCAGCCTGGGACATTGCGGCGGGTCTGCTCATCGTGCGGGAAGCCGGCGGCCTTGTGGAAGCGGTGCGCCCTGATGCTGACATTCTCGGCTCGGGTTCTGTGATCGCCGCGAACGAACCATTGTTCGGCCCGATCGCCGAGATCCTGCGCGCACCGGCCTGAGGCCGGTTCAGCGCCGGGGCACACGCGGGACCGACGAGGTCGAAAAGCGCGAGACGGCTTCGGGATGCGGTGGCGCGCCGTGGGTCCTCGACCAGAAGCCGACGCCGCCAAGGCGGAGCCAGAGCGGCAGCATCATGACGAGCCCGGCGACGAACCCGCCGGCATGAGCCCAGTACGCGACGCCACCGCCGTTGACGGGCGTGGATGCGCCCGAGAAGATCTGCAGGCCGAACCAGACGCAGAGCACGATCCAGGCTGGGATCGGGAAGACTTTGAATATGATGACGAAAATGATGAGAACGTCGATCCGCGCTTTCGGAAAGAGGAGCAGGTAGCCGCCCATTACCCCGGCGATAGCCCCCGAGGCACCCACCATCGGGATCTGCGAGGTCGGGTCGGGGAGCGACTGGGCAAGGCCCGCGGCGATGCCGGACAGCAGGTAGAAGCCGAGGAATGGCAGGTGGCCCAGCTCGTCTTCGACGTTGTCACCGAAGACCCAGAGGAAGAGCATGTTCCCGGCGAGGTGAAGGATCCCACCATGAAGGAACTGCGAGGTGACATACCCGCCCCAGTCGCCCTTCGCCGGGATCAGGGCCCAGGTCTGGTAGAACACCGCTTCGGCGTAGGGGTCGGTCCGCAGCGGCAGCATCATCAGGAATACGAGGACGTTCGCCGCGATCAGGGCGTATGTCACATACGGTGTGCGGCCGGACGGGTTGTGATCGCGGAACGGAAACATGCGCAGACGTTTCCCGATGGCGGCCGAGCCGTCAAGCGGAATGGCGGCGCGCCCCCCGGGCGGCGTTGGCGGCCCCTGAAGGCCAGGCCTCGGGACGGGCGCTGTTCACCCGATGTTAGGGGGGCTGTAGCCCTGCCCTGTATGGGTTGAGAGGGGCCGCAAAGGCCGTGCACGGACACCAAGGCGCGATACGCCAATCCGGGCGAAGCGGCCTGAAGGCGCGAGGTCCCAGCCGTCGTGGGGACGAGCGCGAGGCGGTCGCTGGCGGGGCGTCAGGCGTCTCCGGCGCTGGCCAGCAGCGCGGCGTTGCCGCCCGAGGCGGTGGTGTCGACACAGAGGTGCCGCTCGAGGTGGCAGTGGGCGGCGTCGGGGAGGCCGGTGACGAGCGGGACGAGCGGGCCGTCGCGGCGGGCGAGGGCACGCGCCAGCGCCCGGGCGGTCTCGGCGTCGCCCCACCACAGGGCCGCCGAGAGGCCGGGAAGGGTGATGAGTGCCTCGGGGTCGAGATCACCGGTCGCCTCGGCAGCCGACCCGCCGAGCGCGCGGACCGCGGCGGCTTGCGCAGCCGCCGCCGCGGGGCCGGGGCCGAGGCAGAGGAGCGGGGCGCGGGGCGAAAGCGTCAGTCGGTTCAACTCGCCGGTCGGGCCGGGCAGGAGTTGCGGCGGTTGTGTCATGCCGGGCGTTGCGGCGGCGAGGCGGGCCGCGGCCTCGGCGGGGGCCATCGGGCCGGGCCAAGGGGTGGCCAGGGTGGCGGGCGCGGTCCCCCCACCCCCATCCCCTCCCCACGAGGGGGAGGGGAGGTGCCCGGTCGTCGCGGACGCGCTGGTGTCGGCGGGGTGTCGGGTCAATCGGGCGAGGGTGTGCGGGCCGCCGGCCTTGGGGCCGGTGCCCGAGAGGCCCTCGCCGCCGAAGGGCTGGCTGCCCACCACCGCGCCGATCTGGTTGCGGTTGACGTAGAGGTTGCCCGCGCGGACGGTGCGGGCGATCTCCTCGACGCGGTCGTCGATGCGGGTGTGCAGACCGAAGGTCAGGCCGTAGCCGGTGGCGTTGATGTCGTCGATGACCCCGGCGAGGTCCTCGGCCCGGAAGGTCGCGACGTGCAGGACCGGACCGAAGGTCTCGCGTCCGCCGAGGTCGGCAATGCCCTGCACGCGCACCAGGGTGGGGGCGAGGAAGTGCCCCGTTTCCGGCACGACGATCTGCTTGAGCACCCGGCCCTCGTCGCGGGCGCGGGCGACATGGGCGGCGACGGCGGCCTGTGCCTCGGCGTCGATCAGCGGGCCGAGGTCGGTGGCGAGGTCCCAGGGGTCGCCGGGGCGGAGGGTGTCCATCGCGCCCATGAGCATCGTCAGAAGGTCGTGGGCGATCTCCTCCTGCACGTAGAGCATGCGCAGCGCCGAGCAGCGCTGGCCGGCGGACTGGAAGGCCGAGGTGAGGATGTCGCGCACCGCCTGTTCGGGGAGCGCGGTGCTGTCGACCACCATGGCGTTGAGGCCGCCGGTTTCGGCCACGAAAGGCGTGCCGGGGGTGCCGTGGTCGGCAAGGCTGCGGGCGATGGCGCGGGCGGTGTCGGTGCCGCCGGTGAAGGCGACGCCGGTGATGCGGGGGTCGGAGGTGAGGGCGGCGCCGACGGTTGGGCCGTCGCCGGGCAGGAGTTGCAGGGCGCTGCGGGGGACGCCTGCGGCATGCAGGAGCGTGACCGCGCGGTGGGCGATGAGGGGGGTCTGCTCGGCGGGTTTGGCCAGCACGGCGTTGCCGGCGGCGAGCGCGGCGGCGATCTGGCCGGTGAAGATGGCGAGGGGGAAGTTCCACGGGCTGATGCAGGTCACGGTGCCGAGCGGGGGGGCGTCAAGCATGGCCGTGCCGTCTGCGTAGTAGCGCAGGAAATCGACCGCCTCGCGCAACTCGGCCAGCGCGTCGGGGAGCGTCTTGCCGGCCTCGCGGGCGAGAAGGGCGAAGAGGGCGCCGTGGTCGGCCTCATAGGCGTCGGCGGCGGCGCGGAGCACCTGCGCGCGGGCCTCGGGCGCGGCGTCCCAGACCCGGGCGGCGGCGAGGGCGGCGGCGACGTCGTCGGGCGTTGCGGTGCGGACGGTGCCGACGCGGTCGGTTGGCTCGGCGGGGTTGGTCACCGGCTGGGGTGGGGCGCCTGTCGCCGGAGCGGCGAGGAGGGGCGCGGCCTCGAAGGCCGTGTGCCGGAAGGGCGCACGGGCGGCGTCGAGGGCGGCGAGCGTCGGGCGGTGGCTGAGGTCGAGGCCGTGGGAGTTGATCCGGGGGGCGAAGATCTCGCGGCCCGTGGGCAGCCGGGGCGCGGGGGTGTCGAGCGCGGCGAAGGGACAGGCGGCGACCGTTTCGGGCGGCACCGCCTCGTTCACGATCTGGTTGACGAAGGAGGAGTTGGCGCCGTTTTCGAGCAGGCGGCGCACGAGGTAGGCCAAGAGGTCGCGGTGCGCGCCGACGGGGGCGTAGATGCGGCAGCGGGTGGCTTCGCGGTCGTGCACGATGTCGTGCAGCCGCTCGCCCATGCCGTGCAGGCGCTGGAACTCGAAGGCGGTGCGATCCGTGGCCATGTCGAGGATCGCGGCGACGGTGTGGGCGTTGTGGGTGGCGAACTGGGGGTAGAGCCGGTCGGTGCGGTCGAGAAGGCGGCGGGCGTTCGCGATGTAGCTTACATCCGTGGCTGCCTTGCGGGTAAGGACTGGGAAGCCCGCCATGCCGCGGGTCTGCGCCAGTTTCACCTCGGTGTCCCAGTAGGCGCCCTTGACGAGACGGACCATCATCCGCGTGCGGCGGCGCAGGCTGAGATCGTGGACCCAATCGATGACGGCACCTGCACGGGGGCCGTAGGCTTGCACGACGACTCCGAAGCCTTCCCAGCCCGCAAGCGCGGGGTCGGCGGTGGCGGCCTCGATCACGTCGAGCGAGAGGGCGAGGCGGTCGGCTTCTTCGGCATCGACGTTGAGGCCCATGCCGGCGGCGGCGGCGGCGCGGGCAAGTGCTGCGAGGCGCGGCACGAGGTCGGCCATGACGCGGTCTGCCTGCGCAAGTTCGTAGCGCGGGTGCAGCGCGGAAAGCTTGACCGAGATGCCGGGGTTGGCGCGGACGTCTTCCGCAGTGCAGGCGGTGCGGACGGCGGCAATCGCGGCGAGGTAGGCGGTCTGGTAGCGCTGGGCGTCGGCTTCGGTCCGGGCGGCCTCGCCGAGCATGTCGTAGGAGTAGGTGAAGCCTTTCGCCTCCATCGTGCGGGCGCGGTCCATCGCGGCGCCGATGGTCTCGCCGAGCACGAACTGGCGACCCATCTCCTTCAGCGCGCGGGCGACGGCGGCGCGGATGACCGGCTCGCCCAGCCGCTTGACGGCGCCGCGCAGGTGGCCCGCGATGCCGGGCGGTTGGTCGTCGAGGACGCGGCCGGTGAGCATGAGCGCCCAGGTCGAGGCGTTGACGAGGGGCGAGGCGGAGCGGCCGAGGTGGCGGCCCCAGTCGGAGGGGGCGATCTTGTCCTCGATCAGCGCGTCCATCGTCTCGGCGTCGGGGACGCGGAGGAGGGCTTCGGCAAGGCACATGAGCGCCACGCCCTCGTCGGTGGAGAGGCCGTATTCGGCAAGGAAGACCTCCATCAGGCCGGGCTTGGCCGAGGTGCGGATGGCGCGCACGAGATCGGCGCCGCGGGCGGCGATGCGGGCACGGTCCTCCGGTGCGAGGCGCGCCTCGGCGGCGAGGCGGTCGAGGAGGGCGGGCTCGTCGGGGTAGGTGAGCGCGTCGATGGCGGCGCGGAGGTCGGCGGGGGGATGGTCGAGCATGGCGGGGAACCTCCGTTTGGGCCATGATATCGCGAAACGGAGAGGCGTTTGGCCTGAATGTTGGCGAAGGACGGGACGAATGGCTGAAAACGGGGTGGATCGGAGGCCGGTTGATCTCGACCGTCACGACCGCGCGATTCTGGAGTGCCTTGCGGCAGATGGGCGGATGAGCGTGACCGAGATCGCGCGGCGGATCGGGCTGAGCAAGAGCCCGACCCAGGCGCGGGTGAAGCGGCTGGAGGAGGAGGGCGTGATCGCGGGGTATCGCGCGCTTCTCGATCCGGTGCGGCTGGGGCTGGCCCATGTGGCCTTTGTCGAGGTGCGGTTGACCGACACCCGCGAGGCGGCGCTGCAGGCGTTCAACGCCGCCGTGCGGCGGGTGCCGGAGATCGAGGAGGTCCACATGATCGCGGCCGCCTTCGATTATCTCCTCAAGGTGCGCACCGCCGACATCCAGGCCTACCGCCGGGTGTTGGCCGAGCGGATCAGCGCGCTGCCGCACGTCGCCTCGACCTCGACCTTCGTGGCGATGGAGGCGGTGAAGGAGACCGGGCTTTGAGCCGGGGCCGTCAGTGCCTCAGCAGCATCAGCCGCGTTCCGTCGGAGGCGAGGAGAACCAGCGCGCCGGTGTCGTCGATGTCGAAGCGGGCCGTGCGCGAGAAAGCGTCGAACGTGTCGCGTTCCAGGGTCATGAGCGCCTCCGGGCAGGCCATGCGGGTAGCGGCGGCGGGGCCGAAGGAAAAGCCCTCGCCGGTCAGGGTATAGCCGCCGGTGTAGCGGTTGCAGCCCGCAGTTCCGGCGACACGGCCCTCTGCGGTGAAGGTGGCCGTGACGCGCGCGTTGTCGGGGATGCCCTTGCCGAGCACGTCCTCGGCGCGCCATTCCACCCCCGTCAGGAGCGCGCGGGGATCGCCGCCGGTGCCTGTCAATGTCTTTCCCCCCACCTCGACCGTGACCGAATGAGGATAGGGCAGGCCCGTCATCGTGTCATGCGCGACGGTATCGGCCACCGTGATCGCAAGGCCCGCTTGCTCGACGCTATAGCGCCGCCCCGCGGGCGTGACTTCCGGGCCGGACACCTGCCCGACGATGGGATCGACGCCGAGACGGTCGAACGTGACGCTGTCGTTGCCGAAGGTGAGTGTCCAGAACGGTTCGTTGCCGCGGGCGACGAAGGGCTCGAGGGCGGCGGCGACGGACATCCCGCATTCGGGCAGTGCCGCGCCACGCACCGAAACCGTCATCGCGTTGCCCTTCGACCAGGCATAGGTTCCCGCGTCACCCGGCATCTCGAACTTCGCGCCGGAGGCGGCAGGCGCGGCCGCAAGGTCGAAATAGGTGCCGCCGACACGCATCCGCGCGCCTTCTCCCGCGAAGCCGACCGCGACGGTGGACTCTCCGCACAGGAAGGTGCTGGCGAAGCCGATCATGCGGAATGGAAGCAGGGCGACAGGGCCGAGGCTGGTGGCCTCGGCCGAAGGGGTGACGGGGATCACATCGCTCGCCCAGCGGGCCTCGCCGCCGACGAACAGGGCCGCCCGCACGGAAAGGGCCTCGTCGGGCGCCTCCAGAGCGAAGGGAAGCGGCACCTGGCGACCTGCGGTTTCCTCACGGAACATCGTGACAAGGCGCCCCTCGGCATCACGGACCTCGATTGCGATTTCGGCGTCTTCGGGCAGGGCAATGCGCTCGCGGTAGATCAACTCGCCCGAGAGGCTGCGGGCCTCGGCCGCAGATGCGAGGGACAGCAGGGCGAGGAGGGCAACGTAGGGGACCGCGCGTCCTTGCATGGGGCTCTCCTGCGGGGCAAATGCGGCGTCAGTCGGGATGAGACGTGCGCCGCGACGGGTTCCTTGGAGTGTCGCGGCTTTACCCTGCTTGTCCAAGAGGTATGGTGCCGCAGGTGCGCCCGCGTGCCAGCCCGCGTGGTGGAATGGTAGACACAGGGGACTTAAAA
>CAZOHN010000033.1:0-25956 GCA_964579325.1 uncultured Rhodobacterales bacterium | reverse complement strand
GCTCTACACCGCCTTCAACCTCGCCTTCACGATCTGGATGATGAAGAGCTTCTTCGACGAGCTGTCGCTCGATGTCGAGGATGCCGCCCGGATCGACGGGTCCTCGGGGGTCAAGGTCTTCTACAAGATCTGCCTGCCACAGGTGGTCGCCGGCCTTGCGGCCACCTTCGTCTTCGGCCTCATCCTGACGTGGAACGAATTCCTGTTCGCCCTGCTGTTGTCGGGCTCCGACACGCGCACCGTGCCTGTCGCGATGAACCAGGCCGTGTCATCGGGTGGGCGCGGCACCGACTGGACGCTTCTGGCGGCCATCGAGACGCTGTTCCTGATCCCAGTCTTCCTCGTCACGTTCTTCCTGCAGGAGCATCTTCTGCGTGGCGTGACCTTCGGCACGGTGAAACGCTGACATGTCGACAATCGAAATTCGCAAGGTAACCAAGCGGTTCGGAGACTTCGTGGCAGTCCGCGATGCAGACCTGTCGGTCGGGGCCGGCGAGGTGCTGTGCCTTCTGGGGCCGTCGGGCTGCGGCAAGACAACGACGCTGCGCATGATCGCGGGGCTGGAGCGCGCGACCTCGGGCGATGTCATCATCGCAGGCCAGCGCATGAACGAGTTGCCGCCCGAGAAGCGCGACATCGCGATGGTGTTCCAGTTCTACGCGCTCTATCCGGCGCTGACCGTTGGCCAGAACATCGCCATGCCGTTGCACTATGAACGGCTATCCAAGGCCGACGCTGATGCGAGGGTGCTGAACGTTGCCCGGATCATGCACCTGACCGAGGTGCTGGACCGGATGCCCGGACAGATCTCCGAGGGCGAGAAACAGCGCCTTGCCGTGGCCCGGGCCATCGCGCGCGATCCCAATTGCTTTCTGTTCGACGAGCCTCTTTCGCGGCTCGATGTGGAACTGCGGCATTCGATGCGCGGCCAGATCAAGGAAGTCCTGCAAGGCCTCTCCAAGGCCACGGTGATCGTTACACACGACCAGCTCGAGGCGCTGACGATGGCAAACCGTATCGCCATCATGCGCGATGGACGGATCGAACAGGTGGGCACTCCGCATGAAGTCTTTGCCAAGCCTGCAAACGAGTTCGTGGCCAGCTTCATCGGTACGCCGCAGATGAACCTGCTTGATGCCGATTTGATCGGCGTCGAGGGGCAGCAGGCCACGTTGGCCCTGAATGGCGTGAAAGTTCTGGTGCGGACGGATCCGGCGGTGGCGGGCTTGAAGCCGTCGAAGATCAAGATCGGCGTGCGGCCGCGCGCCTTCTCGCCGGTGCAGGAGGCTGGGCCTCAGACCATCGGAGCGGTGGCGGAACTGATCGAACCGATGGGGGCGGAAACCCTGATCCATGCCCGCACGTCCGACGGAGGCGATATCCGCGTGGTCGTGCCGCGCGAACGGAAAGTGAAGATCGGCGAACCGCTACATCTGCTGCCAGAGGCGGGCCAGGTGCATGTCTTTGCCGAGGACGGAAAGGCGGTGCGGACATGAATGATCAAGGACCCAAGGGCATGTCGCGCGAAGGTGCACTTCGTCTGGAATACGCGATCATCGGGCTGGGGATCTTCGCTCTGGCTCTGATATTCCAGCCGTTCAGCATCAGGCTCTTCGCGGTCGGCAGCGTGCTGGTCGTTATTGCCGGACTGGTGAACAACCTCTTGCCGATGGCCCGGCCCGGGGTCCCGGTCCGAAAAGTCCTGACGGTTGCCATGATCGTCGCCATGGTCTTCTGCATCGTGCTGCTTGTCGCGATCTCCGCAGCGCACCTCTACGGCGTGGCTTTCCTGGCGCCGCCCAATCCCGATACCGCGTCCGGCAAGGCGCAGCTTGCCACCCCGCCTTTCTGGCGGCAGCCGCTGGTGTGGGGAATCGCGGCCACGGCGACCGCGCTTGCCGTCCTGATCTCCGTCATGAAGAGGACCCGCGACTGACATGCGCCACGATGTTTCCGTCATCGGCCTTTACATCCTCGACGTTCTGGGCCGGCCCGTCACCCGCATCCCGGACCGTGGCAATGTGGATTTCATCGAGGAAATCCGGCTCACGGTCGCCGGCACCGCGGGTGGCACCGTGGTCGATACCGCCAAGCTCGGCCTGAAAAGCCTCGCCGTCGGTGCGGTCGGCGACGACGAGAAGGCCGACTGGGTCCTGATGACGCTGCAAAAGCACGGCGTCGACACGTCGGCCATGCAGCGGCTGGCAGGCGTGCCGACGTCCGCGACCATCCTCAACGTCCGGCCCAACGGAGACCGCCCCGCACTCCATGTGCGCGGCGCATCGGATCACTTAGACGTGCCGCCCGAGATGTACGATGCCGTCTTCGATGCGCCGATCGTCCATCTGGGCGGAACCGGCCTTCTGCGCCGGCTGGACGGCCCGGCCTCGGTCACGCTTCTGCGCGAGGCCAAGGCGCGCGGCCGCACCGTGACCTTCGACCTGATCGCTGCCAGCGCCGAGACGGCCGGCATCGTCACCCCGCTCCTGCCCTACATCGACTACTTCATGCCCTCGATCGAAGAGGCGCGCGACATGTCCGGCCAATCCACGCCCGAGGACTGCGCCCGCTTCTACCTCGACCACGGTGCCACGGCCTGCGTGTTCACGCTGGGGGCCGAGGGCGCCTTCTACGCGCACAAGGACGGCACCCGCCTCACCTCGCCCGCCTATGATATCCAGGTCGTGGACACGACAGGCTGCGGCGATGCCTTCGATGCGGGCTTCATCGCCGCGCTGCACCACCGCATGGACACGGAGACCGCGCTCCGCTTCGCGCAGGCCTCCGCCGGACTGGTGGCCACGGGGCTCGGCTCGGACGCCGGCATCGTGTCGTTCGAGGGCACAATCGAAACCATGAACCGCTGGAAGATCAGATCATGAGATTTCAAGGCCGCCGCGCTGTCGTCACGGGTGGATCCTCCGGGATCGGCGAGGCCATCGCCCAAAGGATCGAGGCCGAAGGGGGCAAGGTCGTCGTCTGGGACCTTCAGGGAGGCATCCGGACGGATATCTCGTCCTGGGAGTCGGTCGAGGCAGCTGCGGCCGAGACTGTCCGCCAACTCGGCGGCATCGACGTGTTGGTCAACAGTGCCGGCGTCGCCGGGCCAACCGCAACCGTCCTCGACATCGGGATGGATGACTGGCACCGCACAATCGCGATCAACCTCAACGGCACCTTCTACACCAATCGCGCGGTGGCGCCGCACATGGTGGCGCAGAACTACGGGCGGATCGTCAACATCGCCTCGATCGCCGGCAAGGAGGGCAACCCCAACGCCTCGGCCTATTCGGCCTCGAAGGCGGGCGTGATCGGCTTCACCAAGTCGCTGGCCAAGGAACTGGCCAAGACCGGCGTCACCGTGAACGCGGTGACCCCGGCGGCGGTGCGCACCCCGATCTTCGACCAGATGTCGCAGTCGCACATCGACTTCATGCTGTCCAAGATCCCCATGGGGCGCCTTGGCAAGATCGACGAGGTGGCAAGCCTCGTCTGCTGGCTGGCCAGCGAGGAATGTTCGTTCTCGACCGGCGCGGTGTTCGATGTCTCGGGCGGTCGGGCGACCTACTGACCCAAAGGGCACGGGGGACAGGGCATGCAGAGAATGGGTCAGGTCATCAGGCTGAAGGCCGATGTCATCGCCGAGTACAAGCGCATCCATGCAGGGGTCTGGCCCGAGGTCCTCAAGGCCATCGCAGACAGCAACATCCGCAACTACACGATCTTCCTGAAGGAACCCGAGAACCTCCTGTTCGCCTACTGGGAGTATCACGGAACCGATTTCGCCGCCGACCTCGCGAAGATGGCCCAAGCGCCGCGGATGAAGGAATGGTGGGTCATCACCGACCCGATGCAGGTGCCCTTCGAGACGCGCAAGGACGGCGAGTGGTGGGCCAGGATGGAAGACGTGTTCCACACCGACTGAGGGCACCCAGGAAGCGCTATGCCCCGTCGCGCACCAGCACCTGCGCAAGGTTGGCAAGGTTCGTCGCGAACACCTCGTCCGAGATGATGCGAACGAACCGCCCGGCATCGCCGGGGCCCTCGTCGAACGTGGCTTCCCACTCCGCGAACGTCTGCCCCGACCGGGTCACGGGAAACAGCCGGAGGGTCGCCACGTAGTTCGCGACCGGGAAGGCGGGTTTCTCGAAGTTGTAGGACAGCCGGTATCGCGCATCGTCCAGCATCAGCAGGCGTTCGCGGACATGCGCGCCGTCGCGGGTGTGGAACGACCGGACACAGCCCACAGCATCGGCCGCGCGCCCGTCCTCGATCTCGGAGGCCACGACGGCCGGGGCCCAGCGTGGCAATCCGTTGAAGTCGCGCACCACGCCCCAGACCTTCTCGACCGGCGCGTCCAGAACGATGCTCGCATAGGCGCGGGCCATGGTGTCATCCTTGGTCGTTGGGCATGGGGATCGGATGCGCGCGCAGTCAGCCCGCGCCCGCCCATCCCCTCTGCATGTTGCGGAAGCCCTGGGCATAGACCTCCTCTGGGCTCGGCGCGAAATCGCGCCAGACCCGCGTCGCGGCGGCAAGGGCGGGCATCGCCCGGCCGAAGGCCTCGATTGTCAGCCATCCGTCATAGCCCGCCGCCCGCAGCGCCCGATAAGTCGCGTCCCAAGGCACATGTCCCTTGCCGGGCGTGCCCCGATCGTTCTCGGATATGTGGACGTGCACCAAGTGCGGACGGAGCGCCGCAATGGCCGCGACCGGATCCTTCTCCTCGATGTTGGCGTGGAAGGTGTCGTACATTCCCTTCACATGCGGATGGTCAACCTCCACGATGTAGTCGGCCAGCTGTTCCATGGTGTTCAGGAAGTAGCACTCGAACCGGTTCAGCGCCTCCAGCGCGAAGGTGACGCCCTTGGCGGCGGCATGGTCGCCCGCGCTCCGGTGAAACTCCAGGGCCCGCGCGCGCTCGGCGGCTGTTGCGGGCTCGCCGGTAAAGAAGCCAAGCTCCGAATGCATCGGCCCGCCCAGGATCGGCGCGCCCAGTGCCGCACAGTTGTCGATGGTCCAGCGGGCACGCTCCAGCGCGGCCGCCTGCTGGCCCCGATCAGGCGAGAGCGGGTTCTGCCCTGCCCCGAGAACGCTCACCACGCTGCGCTCCAGCCCGATCCGGTCGAGCAGATCGCCGAGGCGGGCGTAATGATCGGCGTCACCTTCGAACATCGGGATCTCGACGCCGTCGTATCCGGTGTCCTTCAGCGCCCGCAGGATCGGTTCATGCTCGGCCGTGACATGCGGTGTCCAGAGCAGAAGGTTGAAGCCCAGTCTCATGTGAATTGCCTCCCCGCAACGCAGACAGGGCAAACCGTCTCGCGCCCGTTGTCAATCACTGTTATAACAGCTGTCACCGAAAATGGGGGGAGGACCCGATGAACAAGCCGCACAATCCCGCATCCGCCACCAATGCCGCGCTCCTGCGCGCACAGGCCTTCATGACGCCCTCGCCGGTGCCGTCGATCTCGACCGAGCTTCTGGTGACAGCCGATGGCGAGCTGAACCGCGAGCTTCACGATTTCCTGTTCGATCCTCCCTCGAACCCCGACCTGCTGCGCGGAAAGAAGATCGCCATCTGTTGCACCAACGGTGTCGAGGAAGTCGAGATCACCGGCGCGATGAAATGGCTGACCGAGCATGGCGCCGTAGTGCATGTGGTGGCTCCGCGCATCGGCGAGTTTCACCCCACGCTCGGTCTGCGCTTTCCTCCGCTGACCAAGACCCATGTGCTGGCGATCCGCCTGATGGAGAACGCGGGCTGGCTGCCGATCGACTGCTACATGGACGAAGCGCGCATCGCCGACTACGACGCCTGCATCTTCCCCGGCGGCTGCTGGAACCCCGACGCGCTCCGCGCCGACAAGGATGCCCAGGCCTTCGTCCGTGACATGCTGGACTCAGGCAAGCCCACCTGCGCGATCTGCCACGGCCAGTGGGTGATGGTCAGTGCGGGCATCCTCAAGGGCAAGCGGGCCACGGCGGTCTGGAACATCCACCCCGACCTTGCCAATGCCGGGGCCACCGTCCTGGACGAACCTTGCGTGGTGGACGGTAACCTGATCACGGCGCGCTTTCCATACGACCTGCCGCGGATGGTGGCGGCACTGGTGGCGCAACTGGTGACGTGAGTGGCGCCGCCGCGCCTTCGACGAATCTCATGCGAGGCGGAAGATGGAGGGTCGGAACCCAACCCGGCCAGCTTTGGCTGGCCGGTCGCGCGCTTGGGCGATCCGCAAGGAGCGTGGACCACGCCCGTTGTTGCACTCGTGCGGATACCTGGCCATGGCCTGTACCCCATCTTGCAGGCGAGTGTGGCGTCCTCCGAACTGACCGCGAAATCGTCGATGCGCCGGCGCTCACCGCCCGACCTTCGCCGTGCAACGAACGGGCGGGGGGCGGCAATCCTCGGCATTGAAGCCCACATTCTTGATCAGCCGGTTGTGCTGATGGAACGGACAGGCGCGGAACGGATTGGGGATATTGTGCCATCCTGCCCGATACAGGATGTCGGCGGCACTCGGCGCTGAGCCATCCCCCCAAACGCTGGACAGACTTCAGGCTGATCCAAGCTACTGCCGTCCTTCGCGGATCGGTCACGATGCGGTCGAAGTGGCCCACGGCGGGTGTTTGTCCGCCATGAGCGGCGCAGGGCGGGTCGTTCTCTGCCGGTCGGCCCTGACTTCGGCGGGATGAACTTCGGGGGTCAGGGCAGGGAAGGTGCGGGTGCGGCGAGAGGGGGCGGCGGCGCCGTTTCCACCGAGCTCCGTTCGATCAACGTGCACTCGACCTTGATCTGGTTGTGGGGCGTGTCGAGGCCCCCTGTCTTGTCGATCAGCAGTTCTGCGGCAATCTCGCCCATCTCGTAGTGCGGCAGCACCAGCGTCGTCAGAGGCGGCCGCATGAACTGCGCGATCTCGCGGTCGTCGAAGCCTATCACGGCTACATCCTCGGGAATGCGCAATCCAAGCTCCTTGAGCGCCTCGTAGCAGCCCACCGCCATCATATCGTTGGCGCAGAAGATGCCGTCGGGCGGGTCGGGCAGGGCCATGACACGGCGGGTTCCATCGTAGCCGCTCGATGGCTCCCAGTTCCCTGGGTGGACAAGCGCCGGATCGAAGGGGATGTCGTTGCTGGAGAGCGCCTGCCGGTATCCCTTCAGTCGGTCGCGCGTGGCGTCGAGGCCCTCCTGACCGTTGATGAGCGCGATCCTGCGCCGCCCGCCGCGAATAAGGCGCTCGGTCGCGGTCCGCCCCCCGAGCAGGTCGCCGGGCAGGACCGAGGGAAGTTCGCGCTTGAGGTCGTAGCAGTTCAGGAGCACGGACGGTTTGCCGTGAAGAACCCTGGATGGCTCGATCTGGCGGGTCAGGATCGTGCCGTAGATCAGTCCCAGAACGGGCTGGTGGCTGAAGAGCTCGAAGGTGGCATCCCGGGAATCGTCAGCGCCGCGCGTCACCGCGAGCGTCACGTCGATCCCGTACTCGAGCGCCTTCTCCCGGGCTCCGTCGAACGCCAGCGACATCCAGGGGTCGGTGGTCAGTTCGTCCACCACGAAGCCGATCAGCTTGGCGTCGCTCTGGCTCCTTGCCGGGCCGCGTCGCACCAGCTTGTAGCCCAGTTCCCGCGCGGCGTCCTTCACCCGCTTGCGTGTGGCCTCGCTCAGTCGCACGCCGGGACTGCCGTTGAGGACGAGCGACACCGTTGCCTGTGACACCCCCGCCCGTGAGGCGACGTCCATCATCGTCGGCTTCAACGCCCGTTGCTCCATGTGCACCCGCCCTTGTCCCGCTCGCGACTCTGTCAGGACCGGAGGTGCCTGATGCGGTCGAAGGCGACCGCGATCACGATGAACGTTCCGATAAACATTCCTTGCCAGAAGGTCGAGATTCCAAGGAGGATCAAGGAGTTTCGGATAACCTCGATCAGAAGTGCCCCTACGATTGCACCAATCGGCGAGCCTTCTCCCCCCGCGAGATTCGCCCCTCCGATCACCGCGGCCGCGATAACCGTCAGTTCCATCGACTGCCCGAGGTTGGTCGTCACGCTGCCAAGCCATCCTGCCATGAGAATACCTGTCAGCCCGGCAGTGAAGGCCGAGAACATGTAGATGCCGACCTTGATCTTCTTGACCGGGATCCCGGTCATGGTAGCGGCCTGCTCGTTGCCGCCGATGGCGAACATGTATTGTCCCCAGCGCGTCCAGCGGAAGGCGAAGGTCGTCACGACCCCCAGAACCGCAAGGGCATAGAGTGGGTGGGGCAGGCCGAACGTCGAGCCCCCGCCGATCCAGAGCAGCAGGTTGTGGTCGGGACCGAACTCCCAAATCATCTTGTTGTTGGAAAGCACCATCGCCAGCGACCGGGCAGCCGAAAGCATCCCGAGCGTCACGACGAACGAGGGCATCCCAGCATAGGCAATCAGGAGGCCGTTTATAAGGCCGACCAGCAGCGCGGCACCGAGTGCTGCGACGGCCGATAGCCAGAAAGGGTTTCCGGCCTCCATCAGAACGCTGATCACCATTGCCGTCAGGACGACCGTCGAGCCGACCGAGAGGTCGATGCCCCCCGAAGCGATCACCGCGGTCATGCCGATCGCGACGATTGCCACGAATGCGAAATTTCGCGCGACGTTGAAGAGGTTGCGCTCGGTCGTGAAGGCTTCGGACAGCAGCGAGAGGGCGAGGCAGGCAAGCCCTGCGGCAACCAGGACCCAGAACACCTGCAAGCTGGCGAGCCGCGCCGCAAGGCTGCGATGCTGGGCCTGGGCAATGTGGGTTTCTATGGACGTAGACATCGCGTTCTCCCTCAGGCCGTCTCGATTGCACCGGTGATCAGTCCGGTGACTTCTTCAGGGGAGCTGCTGCCCACCCGCTTGCTGGCGACGAGCCGGCCGCGCCGCAGCACGGCGATGCGGTCCGACACCGCAAAGACATCGGGCATCCGGTGGCTGATAAGGATCACGCTCATCCCCTGATCTCGCAGACGCCGAATCAGGTCGAGCACTTCCGCCACCTGTCGCACCGAGATCGCCGCCGTCGGTTCGTCCATCAGGACAAGACGAGCGTTCGATAGGAGCGTGCGCGCGATGGCCACCGCTTGCCGCTGCCCTCCCGACATACGCCGCACGATGTCGCGCGGTCGTGTTTCCGACTTGAGCTGGGCAAAGAGCTCGGCCGACCTTTGCCGCATCGTACGGTAGTCGAGGATGCTCAGAGGTCCCAACCGCAACGTCGGTTCGCGCCCGAGAAAGACGTTGGAGGCGGCGGTGAGATTGTCGCACAGAGCCAGGTCCTGGTAGACCACCTCGATTCCCTCGCGCTGTGCGTCGAGCGGGCGGTGGAACTCGACCCTTCGGTCGTCGAGCCAGATCTCGCCTTGCGTGGGGCGGTAGTTTCCAGCGACGATCTTGACAAGCGTCGACTTGCCCGCGCCGTTGTCTCCCATCAGCCCGAGGACCTCTCCGGGCTCGATCTCCAGCGAGACATTCTCCAGCGCCTGGATCGCGCCGAAGCTCTTGGCGAGATTCTTCAGTTTCAGTCGCGACATCCGTTTCCTCCCGCACCCTCGCTGCGCCCTCCGGCCCGCAACGGCAGTCAAAGGCGACGCTCTTGTCGCGAAGGATGCATCCAGCGTAGCAACTGAATCAAGACTTGACTGGTTAATATTAGCAAATATCATCGGTATTATAAATGATTCCGCGGGGCGAAGATGCGACTTCTGGTGACGGGTGCAACGGGCAAGGTAGGGACGTGCTTCCTTCAGTCGTTCCTGCCGCTCGAAGTCTTCCGGCAATGGCAGGTGGTCGTGCTCTGCCACAACCGTGCGGTCGAGCTGGGGCCGCGTGTCGAGGTCGTGCGCGGTTCGCTGTCTGACGCCGCAGCGGTCGCACAGGCCATGGCCGGAGTGACCCACGTCCTCCACCTCGCGGCGGTAAAGGAGTCGCCCGACCTTGCCATGGACGTTGCGGTAAAGGGCATGTTCCTGTTGCTAGAGGAGTTCCGCCGCAGTCCGGCGTGTGAGCAGTTCATCCTGATAGGCGGTGACTGCTCGGTGGGGCACATGTTCCAGCCCTATGACGTACCGATCACCGAGGCCGCGCCGCGCCGCGCCTACCCGGGCTGCTATGCGCTGACCAAGGTGATCGAGGAGGTGATGCTCGAGCAGTATCAGATCCAGTACGGGGTCAACGGCTGCATCTTGCGGGCACCCTGGATCATGGAAAAAGACGATTTCCGCTTCGCGCTCGATTTCGGGCCTGGGCAGTTCGGCGGGCCGGCCTGGGACACGCTGATGCCCGCCGGCGAGGCTGCGAGTCACGCGACGGGTCAGTCGGTGCCGCTCTTGCTGGACCGCACCGGGCGCGCCCTGCTGCGGAACTTCGTGCATGTCGACGACCTCGTGGCTGCGATCGTCGCCGCGCTTGGGGCTCCTGCGGCACGGGGCCAGCTCTTCAACGTCTGCATGGACGAGCCGGTCGACTATGGGCGCGTCGCCGCGTACCTCGCCCGGACCCGCGGATACACGCCGGTCGAGATCCTCAGCCCGTTCCACAGCAACTGGCTCGACAACAGCAAGGCCCGCCACCTCCTCGACTGGAGGCCGCGGATCGGACTTGAGGCGCTCATCGAGCGTGCATGGACCTACGAGCGGGCGCCGAATGACCCGCGAAAGGTCTGGTATCCGGGCTAGGCGGCTGCCGCCCCGGAGGACACATCACACCAAGGGAGGAATTGACTTGAAACGGAAATTCTCGCTCCTAGCCGCAACCGCGGCGCTTGCGCTGACCGCGGGCGCGGGCATCGCACAGGACAGGAAAACGCTGGCGATCGTCGTCAAGGGTCTCGACAACCCCTTCTTCGAGCAGATCAATCTCGGTTGCCAGAAATGGATGTCCGAGAACCCTGACAGCGAGTATCAGTGCCTCTACACCGGCCCCGCGTCGTCGGCCGACGAGGCCGGCGCGGTGCAGATCGTCGACGATCTGCTTAGCAGCGGTGTAGCGGCCATCGCAATCTCGCCCTCCAACGCCCCAGCCATGGCCAACCGCCTGCGCGCCATCGGGCCGTCGGTCCCCGTGATGACCATCGATGCCGACCTGCTCGAACAGGACCGCTCCCTGCGGACGACCTACCTCGGCACCGACAACTATCTGATGGGCGTCTATATGGCGCAGGAGGCGATGAAGCTGAAGCCCGAGGGCGGCTCGCTGTGCCTGCAACTCGGGAACGTCGCGGCTGACAACATCAATGCCCGCGCGCAAGGCTTCCGCGACACCGCATCGGGCGAGACGGGCATCGACCGCCTGACCGGCCAGAACGGCTGGGCCGAGATCGACGGCTGCCCTGTCTTCACCAACGACCAGGCCGATCTCGCCAACCAGCAGATGGCCGACACCTTCACAGCCAACCCCGACCTCGATGCCTTCATCCTCGTCGGCGGCTGGGCGCAGTTCGCGCCGCAGGCCTATGCGCAGGTGACCGACCAGGTGATGGGCCGCCTTCAGTCAAAGGACCTGATCATCATCGCGGGCGATACCTTGCCGCCACAGACCCAGGCCTTCCGCGACGGGCGCAGCCACGCGCAGGTCGGCCAGCGGCCGTTCGAGATGGGTTATCGCGCGCCGGATGTGATGATCCAGTTGATCAACGGCGAGGCGGTCGAAGACCCGCTCTACACCGGGCTCGACATCTGCAACGGGGATGATCCCGGTTTCTGCGCGGACAACTGAAAGTCGGGGTCGGTGAATGCCGCCGGCCCGACTGGAGACATGCTAATATAAGTAGAAATTCTGCCGCGACCTGCCGGTCTGCGAACAGTAAAATCAACGCCGGGCAGTCCGGTGAAGGGAGGAGTCATGAAGAAGATCACACTTGCGGCCGCGGCCGCAACAGCACTCTCCGGCGCCGCTTCGGCGCAAGAGACTCGGCAGTTGGCGTTCGTCGTGAACGCCGCCTCCGACTTCTGGAAGCTCGCCGAGGCGGGTGTGAAGGCCGCGCAGGCCGAACTGCCCGGCTACGAGCTGCAGTTCCGTTACCCTGCGCAGGGCACCGCTGCCCTGCAGAACGCCCTGATGGACGACCTCGTTGCTGCCGGGACGGATGCAATCATGATCTCATCGGTCGACCCCAAGACCTCGATCGACGCGTTCAACCGGATCGCCGCCCAGGTGCCGCTCTTCACCACCGACAGTGATGCCCCGGCCAGCAACCGGATCGCCTATCTCGGCTCCTCCAACACAGCCGCAGGTATCCAGGCAGGCGAGATCGCGGTGAAGGCGCTTCCCGGAGGCGGAAAGTGCATGGGCTTCGTGGGGTTCCTGGGCGCCGATAACGCCGTCGAGCGCATCGCGGGGTTCCGCAAGGCGGTCGAGGGGTCGGGGATAGAACTGGTGGACGTGCGCGGCGACGACGTCGATTTTGCCCGCGCCCGTGCCAATGTCGATGACGTGCTCGCGGCGATGCCGGACATCACCTGCATGGTCGGGTTCTATTCCTACAACCCGCCCAAGATCTACGAGGCGCTGCAGGCGGCCGGCAAGCTTGGCGAGATCACCGTCATCGCCTTTGACGAGGACCCGATCACCCTTGGCGCGGTGCGAGAGGGCACCTTCGCCGCCACGGTCGTGCAGGACCCCTACCAGTGGGGCTACCAGGGCATGCACCTGATGGCGAAGTTCCTCGATGGGGATACCTCGGACATCCCGGCGGATGGGCTGATGATCGTGCCGACCAAGATCATCGACCAGTCCAACGTCGATGCATTCGAGGCCGAGCTGAAGGCGAGGATCGGGAACTGAGCGGGACCTCCCTCCGTTCAGAGCAGGGCTGCGCGCGCTACCCTGGCGGCGTCGCGCAGCCCTCTTTCAGACCTTTTGGGGCGCGCCCTCCATGAGGCTGCCCGCAAAGGAGGCAGGCACCCGCATGGACCTGGGACTCGAGGCGATCAGCAAGGTCTATCCGGGTGTCGTGGCGCTGCGGGACGTCTCCCTGTCGATCGGCGGCGGTGAGATTCTTGGCCTGATCGGGGAGAACGGGGCGGGAAAATCGACGCTGATGAAGATCCTCGGTGGCACGATCAGGCCCGACGCCGGCCGAATTCGCATCGACGGCGAGACGATGGACGCGCTCGCTCCGGCCGAGGCCACGGCCCGGGGCATCGCCTTCGTCCACCAGGAACTGAACTCCTTCACCAACCTCGACGTCGCGGGCAACGTGTTGCTGGGGCGCGAGATTGTCCGGGGCCCATTCCGGGTTCTCGATCACCGGGCGATGGCGCGTACCGTCCAGCCGATCCTCGACTTGCTCGGCGCGGGCTTCGGCCCGTCCGATGCGGTGTCGCGTCTTTCGGTGGCCGACCGGCAACTCGTGGAGATCGCCCGTGCCCTGTCGATGCAGGCGCGGCTAGTGATCCTGGACGAGCCGACCTCAAGCCTGACGCTTTCCGAGACCGACCGGCTGCTCGGCGTGATGCGCGGGCTCCGAGAGCGGGGAGTGGCCCTCCTTTTCATCAGCCACCGCCTTACCGAGATCGAGGAGATCGCCGATCGCGTCGTCGTGCTGCGGGACGGCGGCGTTGTGGGCCAACTCACCGGATCGGAGATCGGCAAGGACCGGATGGTCGGGATGATGATCGGCCGCGACCTGGCACGGTTCTACCAAAGGGTCGCCCAGCACGCCACCGCGCCGGTACTCGAGGTTACCGGGCTTCGCACTGCCGCCAACCCCGGTGCGAAAGTCGACCTCGCCGTTCGCGGTGGCGAGATCCTCGGCCTCGCAGGACTGGTCGGGGCAGGGCGCTCCGAACTCGCGAGGGCGATCTTCGGGGTGGAGCGGCCGCTCGCGGGCGAGGTGCGGGTGAAGGGCAGGGTCGTCACCCCGGGCAACGTCGCCTCCGCCCTGGGCTGCGGCCTCTGCCTTGTGCCGGAAGACCGCAAGCAGCAGGGCCTGTTCCTCGACTTCTCCATCGCCGAGAACATCGCGCTGCCGACCCTCTCCCGTTTCACGCGCGGCGGTTTCGTCGACCGGCGCGGCGTCGGTGCCCTGGCCGAAGAGTCGCGCCGGCGCCTCTCGATCCGGGCCTTTTCGGTCGGCCAGTCGGTTGCGGAACTGTCTGGGGGCAACCAGCAGAAGGTAGTCCTCGCGAAATGGCTGGCCATGCAGCCGAGCGTCATCATCCTCGACGAGCCGACCCGCGGCATCGACGTCGGCGCCAAGGCCGAAGTCTATGGGCTGATGCGCTCGCTGGCGGAACGCGGTGTCGCGATCATGATGATCTCCAGCGACATGGAAGAGGTGATCGGCGTGTCGGACCGGGTCGCGGTAATGTCGAAAGGGCATATCACCGGGGTCCTGGCCGCCGAAGATGTGACGGAAGAGCGGATCCTCCGCCTAGCGGTCGAATGGAACCAGGAGGCTTGATGCAAAAGAAGGATGTCGGGCTTTTGCTGCTGGTCCTCGTAGTGGGGGCTGTGGTGGCGATCATCAACCCGCGGTTCCTGTCGCCAATCAACCTGGCGAACACGGCGAACCTGATCGGCCTCTTCGGCCTTTTCTCGATCGCACAGGCCTTCGTGATCGTGACCGGGGGGATCGAGCTGTCTGTCGGTTCGGTCATCGCCTTTCTGGGCGTCCTGTTCGTCGACCTGATCGTGAGCCATGGCGTGCCCTGGCCGCTGGTTCTGGCGATCGTGCTGGCCTTGGGCGCCGTGATCGGTCTGATCCACGGGCTCCTCATCACGCGGCTGAAGCTGCAGCCCTTCGTCGTCACGCTCTGCGGCCTTCTGATCTACCGCGGGGTCGCGCGGTTCTATACCGCCGACGGCACCGCCGGCTTTTCCTTCGGGTCGAACTTTCCCGCCCTGGAGTGGCTGGTGTCTGGCCGGTCCTGGGGCGTGCCCCACTCGATACTCGCCTTCGGCGTTGTCGCGATCATCGCCTGGTTCACGCTGCACCGGACGGTCTTCGGCCGGCACCTCTTCGCGGTCGGAAAGAACGAGGAGGCAGCGCGGTTCTCGGGCATCGACGCCAACCGCGTCATCGTTTCGGCCTATGTCATCTGCGCCGTGATGACCGCGCTCGCGGCGGTGTTCTTCGCGATGTACACCAAGTCGATCCAGCCTTCGTCGCACGGCAGCTTCTACGAACTCTACGCCATCGCCGCCGCGGTTCTCGGTGGCTTCTCCCTGCGCGGCGGCGAAGGCTCGATCGTGGGCGTGGTGCTCGGCGTGGTGCTGCTGCAAATGCTCCAGAACCTGGTGAACCTGCTCGGCATACCCTCATCGCTCAACTTCGCGGTCATGGGCAGCGTCATTCTGATCGGCGTGATCGCCGACACCCAGTACACCCGCTACCGCGACCTGCGCCGCTATCGCGCGACGCTGGCGGGAATAGGGAAGTCCTCGCGGGCCGTCGGTGAGAAGCGCAACTAACGGAAGGACGCAAGGCCCAACGCGACGCGTCTCCGATCCGTGGGCTGCTCCACACTTCGGCGGAACCTCGCGCGGATTTCATGCCCTTGCCCGGGCGCTGTTCGACAGTTCGGCTTGCGGTGAATTCGGGTGGATCGATCGTGGAACCGGAGGGCGTGAGCAAGCCGAAACCCCAGACGTACAAGACGGCGCGCTGGCCAGGCTGCAACGCGGCGGCCATCCCGCCCCGCCGAAACGCCCAGCCCTGGAGAGAGACCATCGCGGGCGCCGCGGCGCGCAACGCGGCGCTCGGGGCCGCATGTCGCCTCGGCCGCACGTTCTGGAGAATTCGGAGCGGCCTTTACCGCCGAAGCCGCGCCGAGGCGAAGATGCACTGCTAGAAGCTGCCCGGTCCGCGCCTCCTTGTCGGCGACTTCGACCATCAGGTCGCGGAGTCCATGGCACGGTCGCCGTCCTGAACCCCGTGAGCACCCTCGGAATACCCGTCAGCCGGGACATGCGACAAGTCCGTCCGGGGAAGCGGCAACTTCAGTTAGACGGTCTTCGCGCAACAGCGCCATGCCGAGGACTCCCGCTGTTCCGCCGGATTCCGCACGCGCCTGAGCACCGCAGGAACGTAGCGGCAGCGGTCATCATAGCCCCCGTGCCCGAAGGTGACGGCGACGCGTCGGCGCGGGAATCAGGCGGCTTCCGACTGGCCATCGGCGCCATCATGAAAGGCTTTCAGAGCGGCCTCGACTGTCCCGGCGTAGCGCACGAGCGGCGTCTCCAGCCCGTGGGTGACAAAGACGCGCCGGATGTCCCGGCTCGCCCCGGTCAGCCATAGCGTCACACCGCGCCGTCGCGCCTTGTGGGCCAGCCCCTCGATCATGTTGGCGCCGGTCGAGTCGAGGAACGGCACCGCCGAGAAGTCGATGATCAGCGCCTTGTGGCTGTCCTGTATCCGGTCAAGCACCGATCCGATCGAAGCGGTTGCACCGAAGAACAGGGCTCCGGTAATTCGATAGACCACGACTTCGGGATTGGCCGCCGCCTCTTCGTCATACCCGCCGCGGGGCTGCGCGGTGTCGGCCTCGTCGCGACCGACGAAGGGTGTCCTTGTGGCAACTGCGGTCGCGCGGCTCATCCGCTGGATGAACAGCACAGAGCCGAGCGCGAACCCGACGATGATGGCTTCCGTCAGGTCGCGGAAGATCGTCAGGAAGAAGGTCGCGCCCAGCACCGTCGCCTCCCCCCAGCCTGAGCGGATCAGTATGGCGATGGCCGGCTTCTCGATCATGTTCCATGCGACCACGGCGAGCACCCCCGCCAGCGCGGCCAGCGGGATGAAGGAGGCAAGCGGTGCCGCGATCAGCATGAAGAGGAGCAGGAACACCGCGTGCAGCATCCCCGCCACCGGCCCGTGCGCTCCGGCGCGCACGTTGGTCGCAGTGCGCGCGATGGTGCCGGTCACACAAAACCCGCCGAACAGCGCCGTTCCGACATTGGCCGCGCCCTGCGCCACCAGTTCGCAGTTCGACCGGTGCCGCCGTCCGGTCATGCCGTCGGCCACCACGGCCGACAGGAGCGACTCGATGGCTCCGAGCAAGGTGAAGGAGATCGCGGCGGGCAGCACCTCGAGCACCTTGTCCAGCGTCAGCACCGGCAGCGCGGGCATCGGCAGCGAGGACGGGATCCCGCCGAATTTCGTGCCGATGGTCTGGACCGGCAGGGCCAGCAACACTGTCGAGGCGGCAGCAAGCCCCACGGCAATCAGCATCCCCGGCCAGTGCGGTCGAAACCGCCGCAGTCCCAGGATCATCGCGACCGTCCCGAGCGACAGCGCCAACGCTGCAGGCGTCAGGCTGTTCCGGGCATTCCAGAGCGCGGGGAGTTTCTCAAGCAACGCTCCCGGCTCGTGGTCCAGGGACAGGCCGAACAGCTCCTTTACCTGGCTGGCGAAGATGATGACCGCGATGCCCGCGGTAAACCCCACGGTGACGGGAAACGGGATGAACTTGATGAACGTGCCCAGTCGCAGGAACCCCATGGACGCCAGCATCAGCCCTGACAGGAAGGTGGCCAGGATCAACCCATCCATCCCGTGTTGCGCGACCGTTGCGGCGACCAGCACGATGAAGGCGCCCGCCGGTCCACCGATCTGGAACCGCGACCCGCCCAGGAGCGACACAAGGAAACCGCCGACGATGGCGGTATAGAGTCCCTGAGCCGGGCTCGCGCCCGAAGCAATGGCAATCGCCATGGACAAGGGCAGCGCGACGATCGCAACGGTCAGCCCCGCGATGGCGTCAGCGCGCAGTTGCGCCGGGCCGTAGCCTTCGCGCAGCACGGTCATGAGCTTCGGGGTGTAAAGCTCGGCGAAGCTATGGGCATCGTCTTGGCTTTTGGTCGAGTCGTTCATCTGGGGCCGCACCTTGTCCGGCTTTGCGGTGGGATCGTCGGTTTGTCGTCGTCGGTCGCCGTCGCGCGTTTCGATGTCAATGGTTCGGGGGAGGCGTCTTGAGGCGAACTCCGCGTCCGCCCGCCAGGCTTGGGGTACCATCGCCGATCAGCTCGACGCCAGCGCGTTCCAGCGCGGCGATGACCTTGGTCAGGCTGTCGACCATGCCGCGAACATTGCCGGGACTGGCCTCCATCCGCTGGATCGTCGGGACGGAAAGACCCGACCGCTCGGCCAGTGCCTTCTGGTCGATGCCGACCAGGGCTCGCGCTGCGCGCATCTGTGGGCCAGTGATCATGACTCTGTCCAAGACTATATCGTACGACGTTTAGTGTTGCCATAATGATACGTCAAACATCATCTTCTACGTGAGCTTGTATTGGACGAGGTGGCCCGAACGGCGACCGACGCACCACCCCGGACGTCCCGAAGGCCTGTTCCAGCGGACGTTGACCGGCCGCTCTCGCACCATGTCGATCGGAGCCCTGGGCTGCCACTGAACTTTCCTCCAGCCGCGGTCGCCCGAACCGGCTGAAGTGATCCGGACCCCGAAGCTGGACCATTCTTCCGGAGTATCGCCGCCTCGCTCAGGGTGGCGGGCTGGTGGCGCCCTCGATTTCGTCAGCGTCATCGGGACCATGTTCCCGATCGCCCCGAGTGGTCGTGGTCGTTCCTCGTCGTAGTATCTTGGCCAGGCCTCCAGCTCATCGCCCGCATCCGCAGGGGTCGGGAACCAGTGCCGGTTCAGGCTCTCGGTGCGGAAGCGGCCGTTGACGGCTTCGGTGTCCGCATTGTCCGCCAGTTTCCCTGGCCCGGAGAAGTCGAGCGTGACCCCGCGCTGGTTGGCCCAGTGATCCATGTCGTGCGACACCAACTCGCCGCCCTGGTCCATCCGGATGATCCCCCGGGTAGCCGATCTTGCCGCACACCCGGTCCAGCGTCGCCACCACATTCTCGCCGCGGTAGCTGCAACGCCTGTCCAGCACCGGCAGGTGAGCCGCGAGAACGTGTCAACGACCGTCAGGACCCGCAGCTACTGGCCGGTGGCAAGCTGGTCATGCACGAAGACCATCGCCCAGACCTCGTTCGGGCCAACCGCCTCGACACGGTCGTAGCGGAGCTTTGCCTTCACCCGCCGCTTCGGGGTCTCGTTCCTCAATTGCATGCCCAAACCCCTGTATGTCCGATAGGTTCTCTTGAAGTTGATGGCCCAGCCCTCCCGCTCGAGGAGCAGATGGACATGCTGATAGCCGTAGCGGACCCGCGTTCCGCAGATCTCGCGGATCCGCTTCGCGACGGCAGCCTGGTCGGTGCGGCGGGACTTGTCGGGGCACGTCGAGCGGTCGAGCCCGATGGCCCCACAGTCCCTCCGGATCGAGACCGCCCAATCGCTGCGCATCTCGCAAACGAGTTCACGCGTGCGGCGAGGCTTCAGAGCTTTCGGCGAATGACGTCCTGCGGTGTCTCGCAGTCGAGCATCAGGTCCGCCACGATCTTCTTCAGCCGCGCGTTCTCGTCCTCGAACTGCCTCAGCCGCTGCATCTCGTCCGGCAGCAGCCCGGCGTCCTTCTTCTTCCAGCTGAACTAGGTCGCCAGACTGATACCGGCACTCCCTCCTCGCCCTGCTTCAGAATCAGCACACTTGAGCACGTCCGAGAACGTGCTCGCCTCCATGCGACTTCGCTCTTCTCCCTGCCGGGAAAGCCAGGGGAAAACTCCGGCCTCAGACGGTCCACTTCCCGGGGAGCAGTGCAGAAGGATGCCAAGATCGTCGGAGAGGCCAGCCAGCGACCGCCCGCCAAGTCGCTCCTTGCCAAGGATATGCCGGGTCTTCGTCTCGAGGATGTGGACATGGAGCGGAAGGTCGTGCCGTTCGGCCAGATCCTGAAGCGCAGCTGCGCAGTCGGGCGAAACCGCTGCGGCGCGGACCGGGGGACGGCTGCGCCAATCCGTCCGCCCGCCGCGCTGTTCCAGCGTGCGATCAGGTGGTCATAGACCGCGAGGAGATCGGCGGTGCCGAAAGGCGGCGGAGTGGAGGGTTGGCGGCTCCTATCGGCATCGGCGAGCGTTTCGACATAGAGAGGCTTGGCCGTCTCCGACGGGTTTGATTGGTCGAGCGCGCGGCGCGCGGATACCGCAATCGACGTAAGCCTGGGCCACCGCGTCGTTGATGTCGGGGGGGGGAGCGGCACGAAGATGGCGCCGTCCTGGACAACCGTTACGCGCAAGCGCAGCCGGAGAGCAGCGTCCGCACAAAAGCCTCGCGCGCGGTAGGGCGGAGGACGTCCAGCACGGGCTTTCGCAGAGCATGAAGAACTCGAGCGGGAAGCTCGGGAGGCGCACCATCATGCGGTTGACCGGAGAGCGGAAATGCGCGTTCACGAGACCGGGCATGTCGAGCATGCCTTCAGCTGCGATCAATTCTGCCCCTTCGGCGGCCACCCAGTTGCCGACGTCAACGATCCGGCGACCATCGGATCAGCAGGTACTATGGTATGGGACGGGTTCGGGCTGTTGTTGTGGCTGTCCACCGGGCCAGATCGAGCGGCCGCGGACAAGCTTCATGGCCGTGCGGTCGCGGCCACCGCCGTCAGTTCGGGTCCGACACCGGCCAGTTCGCTCGCGCCCCGGCCGCGGGCGTTGGCCAGTGGACCGGCGCGCACCAGCGCCTCGATCATCAGCGCGCCGGCCAGCCCGCCGTCAACGAGCGGGATCGGGCTCGCGGGTCCGAGCCGCCGCGCGAGACCGGCATAGACAGCGCCGACAAGCACCGCTACATCTGCGCCGTTCGCAGCGAGCCGCGTGACTGCCTCTGACACGGTGGTCTCGACGCCGGTCTTGTCGCCCGCCGCGTAGGCCGCTGGCGTCTCGACCACTTGCCAGTCGGCACAGTCGCGGTCGAAATCGTAGCGGGCGAACGCGTCGCGGTAGAGTGGTGTCGAGATCGCGCCCGCGCTGACATAGCCGATCCGGCGTCCGATCAGCCGGGCCAGCGAGATCGCTGCCCCGCTGATCCCGAGGACGGGCACGCCGAGAAGTTCGCGGATCGCCTGAACGGCCGGGTCGAAGGACGCGGCGACCAGCACGGCATCGGTGCCTTCTGCATGGCGCGCGGCAAGATCGAGCGCCGCGTGGGTCGCCACGGCCTCGTCGAGATGGGTGCGGATCACGTCGGGTCCGAAGTCGGCCGTGGCTTCGACGACCGTGATGCCCGGCCCAAGGACGGTCCGCACCTCCGCCGCCACGGTCGCGGTGACGAAGGCGGTGCGGTTGGGGTTGAGGCAGAGGAGGCGCATGGCGATCATCCGTGAAGCAGCGACGGCAGCCAGCCCACGATGCCGGGAAACGCGGCGATCAGCGCGACCATCAGCAGGATGCAGGCAAGAAACGGCAGGACGCCAGCGATTACGGTCTCGATCGAGCCTCGGCCCCGGACACTCTGGACGATGTAGAGGTTCATACCGACAGGGGGGGTGATCAGGGCAAGCTCGCACATCAGCACAAGGAAGATGCCGAACCAGACGGGGTCATACCCGAGGTAGGTCACGATCGGCAGGACGATCGGGATTGTCGCGACCATCATCGCCAGCGCGTCGAGAAAGCAGCCGAGGATCACATAGAGTACGACCACGATCAGGATCATCGTCAGGGGTGCCACGTCGAAAGTCGCAACGAATTGCGACACCTGACCCGGCACGCCGAGAACGCCGAGCACGAAGTTGAGATAGAAGGCCGCAACGAGGATGAGCAAGGTCATCGCAGTGGTCTGGACTGTCGAGAGCAGCGACTCCTTCAGCATATGCAGGTTGAGACCCCCCTGCGCGCCCACGAGGATCAGCGCCGCCACGGCGCCGACGGCGGCGGCCTCGGTGGGTGTTGCGAAGCCGGCATAGATGCTCCCCATCACAAGGAAAAAGATGAAGAGCGGCGGAACGAGGTGCTTAAGCCGCGTGCGTCGCACGGCCCAAGGGGCAAGTCCAACGCGCTTGCCCGCAATCGTGTGGTCGAACGAGCACCAGACAATGATCGTCAGCATGAACATGGACGCGAGCATGAGGCCGGGCAGGATACCGGCAGTGAACAGCTTGCCGATCGAAGTGTTGGTGATCGCACCGTATATGATGAGGTTGATGCTTGGCGGGATAAGGATGCCGAGCGTTGCGCCGCTGGCCACTGTGCCCGCGACCCAGCTCTCCTTGTAGTTCTGTTCGCGGAATGTGGGAAAGGCCACGGTCCCGATGGTTGCGGCCGTTGCAACCGAGGAGCCTGAGATCGAGGCGAAGATCGTCGAGGCCGCGATATTGGTGTGAAGAAGCCCTCCCGGCAGCGGGTTCAGCCAGTCGGCAAGCGCGTTGTACATGCGTTGCGTCACGCCGCCCCGCACCAGGATCTCGCCCATGAAGACGAAGAGCGGAATGGCAACGAGGAGGAAGTTGTTGAGCGTCCCCCACATCATGGTTCCGAACGGCTGGAACATGGTCGTCCCGAAGAACCACCATGCACCCAGCGCCGCGACGGCGAAGAGAGAAGTCGCGATATGCAAGCCAAGAAACAGGAGCAGAAGCAGCAGCGCGAAGCCCAGGGCAGCGCCCTCGATCCCGATCATCTCAGTTCTCCCTTCCGGACGAACCATCGGCCGACGGGGCATCCGGGTGAAGGTATTCCTCGAGTTCCTCTTCAACCGTCAGGGGGCCATACAGTCGCTCCGCCTCACCTCCGCGCCCTGACGCGACCATAAGCGCGCCGTGCAGGGTCATCAGGAGTGCGGTCATGGCGAAGAACCCGGTGCCGAGCACCCAGAAGACCTGCGGCACCCAGAGTGGCGTCTGCAGCGGAGTGTTGGTGATGGTGCCGAAGGCGAGCGTGACGCGGAATTCGTCGACCGCATGCTGGGTCATGAATAGCGCGAGCCCCGTCAGCGCGGCCAGCGCCAGCACATGCAGGACCTGGCGCATTCGGGACGGAAAGAACCGGAAGCCGATGTCGATGCGCGGATGGCCACGCCGCGTCAGAGTGTATGCGAGACCGAGCGATCCGGTCAGCGCGAGGGTGTAGCCGCCGAGTTCGTCCGTTCCTTGCAGTGAAAAACGAAACAGGCTGCGGGCCGTGATGTCGAAGACGATCAGGACAGCCAAGACCGCAACCGCCACACCCGCGACAAGCGCAAGGGCGACGGCAGTCCAGTCGAATGCGCGTATCGCGGGGGGCGGTTTCATCAACTATGCCCGAGACCGGTCCGCGGTCACTCGATCTTCAATCCGCGGGTGGCGCCGATGGTCTCGTTCCAGACCTTGGCGCAGTCCGGGAAGGTGGCGGCGCAGCGACCCGCCCATTCCGGCAGGATCTTGTCCACCGCAATCTCGGTCACCAGCGTCTTGTCGGCCTCACTGACCTGCACGAGGGTCAGGTCGTAGGCGGTATAGAGCCCGCCCGCCGGGCATTCTCCGCCCGTCGTGCAGGAAAGCGCGGTGTCGTTGGTCGTGGTGGCAAGCTCCCAGAGCTGGGCCTCCATGTCCGACAACACGGTGGCGAGCGCCGCCTGTTCCTCGGCATTGAGAGAATTGAGCCACTCAAGGTTGACGAGGTGCGCCTGGACCGAGCCCGAGACGGCGAGCGGATAGACATGGGTCGTCACTTCGGGCCATTTCCCGGTGTTGGCCGAGGTCGGCGAGGTCACACCACAGGACGCCACGCCGCGCTGGAGCGCCGGGTAGACCTCGGGGAAGCTGAGAGTCACCGGCGTCGCGCCTACGTTCGTCAGCATCTCCGACATCGAGGCCGTGAAGGACCGCACCTTGAGCCCCTGCATGCTGGCAAGGCTCTCCACGGGTTCGTTGCACAGGAACACCTGCGGCCCGAACGGCCAGATTGCCAGCGCCTTGACCCCGAAGCGCTCGCCCAGTCGGGTGTTGAACGCCTCCCGGTAGGCATCGACGGCGGCTTTCAGCTCGTCCATGTCGGTCGATACGCCGATCAGATCGATGCCTTCCAGGAACGCATCGTCCTTCGCGGCACTGCCGATCTGTGTGGTGACGACCTGGAACGTGCCGGTGCTTGCCATCCGCAGCGCATCGGCGAGGTTCAGGCCGAGCACCTGGAACTCGTTGCGGCTGACCGTGAAGCCAGCGGCGGTCGCAGCTTCGATGGCGGCGGACTCGATCGGGAACTGGGCGTTGTTCTGCTGGGTCTGCGTCAACCAGCGCACGTCCTGAGCGAGCGCGGGTTGTGCGACGGCAAGGATGGCGGCTGCGGCAAGTATGCGAATGGATGTGGACATGAGGCGGGTTCCTGACCAGTGGCTGCCATCAGTTGGTAGGCCACACCCGGCCGCGAGGTATATTCGTTTGTGCAAATCTATGTCATATCGAATTGCAAATACTGCCGGCGACCCTTCGGCCGCTGGGACAACAACATTCTGAGAAGAAGAAGAAAACCTCGGTCAGCGGGAACAGCGGCGCGCCGACGTGATCGGCGGGGGCTAACGCGTAGGCCGCGCGGAGGAAGAGCTCATGTCGATTTTGAGCGATTTTTCATCGGTTTCGTTCAGCTTTTGTGCGGAATGGGCTTCGCGGGCCGTGGGGCAGTGATTCGAACTGTGCAGCCCCCCCCGCTGCTTGGTGCGCCAGGCCGACAACCGCGACCGGATGAGCTCGGGCATCGGCCTATCGGGTGGAATCATGGGTCTTCAGCCCCGGTTGATATCGGCTTCGGCAAATGTCACGTTCTTCACATCAACCTCCAAGTCGCTCAGAAGGGCCACGCGATGCGTTCCGGTGAGAACCCCCTTAGCGGCCATCTCCTCCGTGCTCTCCTGACGCTTCTCGAGGAGGCGAGCGTGACCCGGGCGGCCCAGCGCCTGAACCTGTCTCAACCCGCGACGAGCCTGCTCTTGAAGCAGCTCCGCGATATCTTCGGTGACCCGCTCCTCGTTCGGGGCCAAGGCGGCATGGTGAGGACGGAGCGCGCCGAGATGCTGCGGCGTTCGGCCGGTCAGGCGCTTGGCGAACTCGATGCGCTCCTGATCCGGCCGGACGACTTCGACCCGCTGGAGAGCCGTCAGACCTTCACCATAGCCATGCCCGACCACATTCTGCCGCTGATGCTCAACGGCGTGATGCGCGAGTTCCGCCGTCGCGCGCCGCTGGCCCGGTTGGCCATTCGCGCCCTCGGCCCGGAGTATGACTTCGAGGGGGCGCTCGCGAGCGGCACAGCGGACATCGTCATCAGCAACTGGCCCACGCCGCCCCCGCACCTGAGGATATCTCCCATCTTCGAGGACCACTTCGTGTGCTTGGTGGACGCGGAGCACACCTTCACGCGCCTGCCGCCCAGCCGCGAGGACTATCTCGCAGCGGATCACGTCGCGCCATCGGACTACGCCATCATGCAGCGCGGTGTGGTAGAGACCTACCTGAGCGGGCTGCGCCTGACGCGCGAACGGCGGGTGGTGACATCGTACTTCTCGATGGCGCCGTACCTTCTGCCCGGAACCGACCTCGTGTTCACGGTAACCCGGCACTATGCCGAGCACTTCGCCAACATCCTGCCGCTGAGGATCATCGCCAGCCCGATCGACTACCCGCCCGTGCAGTTTTACCAGCTCTGGCATGAACGGATGCAGCACTCGCCGACCCACCGATGGCTGCGGACGTTGGTCGGAGAGATGAGGAAGATGCGGCCCGCCTTGGAAACGGCCTGATCCAACTCCGCCCCTAGTAGTTCGATCCCGGGGTTCGATGGTGTGATCCTTTCGAAGGGATGGAAGGAAGCACTATGGGACAAGTTCGTCACGGCAGCGCAACGACCACGCACGCCGTCAGAGCAGCAATACAGCGGTCGCAAGCTTTGCTCGTGCAGCTGAGCCGGGAGCAGGGCATCAACCCGAAGACGGTGGCGAAGTGGCGGGAGCGCACGACGGTCGAGGACATGAAGACGGGCCCGACGGAAACGCGGTCCACAGTGCTGAGCAAGGCCGAGGAGGCGATGGCCGTGGCATTCCGACGCCACACGCTTCTGCCGTGGCACGTGCGGATGTCGAAGGCGCCGTCGGCGGTGACGCTGGCGATCTCCTGCTCGGGCGGGACCTG
>CAZOHN010000032.1:1438-26338 GCA_964579325.1 uncultured Rhodobacterales bacterium | reverse complement strand
GGCCCAAACCTGCCGGAACGACTCAGCGATCCCAATAGGCTTTGGCAACACAGGTGGTTCCTGTGCCCTCCTCATTCGTCGAGACGTCTTCAGCCTTCGATCTGTGCGGCCCGGGCACGCGCTACAGCACGGCGCTCGGACAACTCCTCGGCCACAAGGAACGCCAGTTCCAGCGACTGCGAGGCATTCAAGCGCGGGTCGCAGGCGGTGTGATAGCGGTCTGAAAGATCCTCGTCGGTCACGGCCCTGACTCCGCCCGTGCATTCGGTCACATCCTTGCCCGTCATCTCGAAGTGCACCCCGCCCGGTACCGTTCCCTCCGCGTTGTGGATGTCGAAGAACTCGCGAACCTCGCGCAGGACGCTCTCGAAGGGCCGAGTCTTGTAGCCCGAAGCGGCCTTGATCGTGTTGCCATGCATCGGGTCGCATACCCAGACCACATTCGCGCCCTCTTCGTGGACAGCACGGATCAGCCGCGGCAGGTGTTCGCCGACCTTCCCGGCACCGAATCGTGCAATCAGCGTCAGGCGTCCGGCCTCATTAAGAGGATTAAGTTTCGCCAGCAATCCTTTGAGATCGCTGTCTGAAAGAGATGGGCCGCACTTGAGGCCGATCGGATTCTGCACGCCCCTGCAGAACTCCACATGCGCGCCGTCCGGCTGCCGTGTGCGGTCGCCGATCCAGAGCATGTGTCCCGATCCCGCGACTGGCAGGCCAGTCGTGGAGTCGATACGACAGAGCGCTTCTTCATATTCGAGCAGAAGGGCCTCGTGGCTGGTGTAGAAGTCTACCGTCGCCAGGTCATGGCTTGTCTCTGCGTTCACGCCAGCAGCGTTCATGAAGTCGAGAGCATCTGAAATACGGTCGCTAAGCGCTCGATAACGTTCGGCTTTATCACCCTCAGCGAAGCCCAGGGTCCAGCTGTGGACCCGATGTATGTCGGCGAAGCCACCCGTCGAGAACGCGCGCAGCAGGTTCAACGAGGCCGCGGCCTGGGTATAGGCCTGCAGCATTCGCTTCGGGTCGGGAGTGCGCGCCTCAACCGTAGGGTCGAAGCCGTTGATGATGTCGCCCTTGTAGGACGGAAGCTCAACACCATTGACCAACTCGGTCGGCGCCGAGCGCGGCTTGGCGAACTGGCCGGCCATACGTCCAACCTTCACCACCGGCACCTTGGCGCCGAAAGTGAGAACTACGGCCATCTGCAACATCACCTTGAAGGTGTCGCGGATCAGGTCGGCGGAAAACTCCGAGAAGCTTTCGGCGCAGTCGCCCCCCTGAAGCAGGAATGCCTTGCCCTCGGCCACACTTCCAAGCTCGCGCCGCAGTCGTCGCGCTTCGCCAGCAAAAACCAGCGGCGGGTACTTCGAGAGCTGCGCCTCGACCGCGTTCAGAGCGGCCTGGTCGGGGTAGTCGGGCATCTGCACACGCGGCTTCATGCGCCAGTCGGATTTGGTCCAGCCCTTGGTCATCTCTCGGTCTCCTGAGTTCGGGATGCAACCGACGAGAGGCCAGCGCACCACCGGGCGCATATACTATCGGGTGGGACCGGTTGCCAACCATCGATTCGGCCCGGCACCCGGCCGTTTTGCGACTGGAATCGGTCGCATTCGCGCAGCCGTCCCCTTGAAGGCCGGCCGGATTCCTGATTTCGCTGAACTTGCCGACTGCGGGAGAGTCGGGTCACCATGCTGGAAGCCGAATACCTCGTTCCCGTCAAGGATACGGGCAAGAAACCCAGGCAATTCGTGTTCGTCCTGCTGGACCAGTTCACGATGCTCTGTTTTTCCTGCGCCATAGAATGCCTGCGGATCGCGAACCGTATGGCCGGGAAGACCCTCTACACCTGGAAGATCGCCGGCGAGGGCGGTGACGTTGCCGTATGCTCGAACGGAACGGTCTTTCGCCTCGACATCGACCTCGACGAGATCAGCCGCGAGGACGTCATCCTGCTCTGCGGCGGAATCGACGTCCAGAAGGCCACCTCCAAGCGGCTGGTCAACTGGCTGCGCCGCGAGGCGCGGCGCGGGACGATCATCGGCGGGCTCTGCACCGCAAGCCATTGCCTCGCCTCGGCCGGGCTACTCGACGGCAAGAAGGCCACGATCCACTGGGAGAATCAGGACAGCTTCGCCGAGGAGTTCCCCGAGGTGAACCTCACCAAGTCGGTCTTCGTCATGGACGGCAACCGCTACACCACCGCGGGTGGCACGTCCTCGATCGACCTGATGCTCAAGATCATCGCGCAGGATCACGGCGAGGAGCTTGCCAGCACTGTGGCAGACCAGTTGATCTACTCAACGATCCGCACCGATCAGGACACTCAGCGCCTCTCGATCCCGACGCGCATCGGCGTGCGGCATCCCAAGCTCTCCCAGGTCATCCAGATGATGGAGCACAACCTGGAAGAGCCGATCAGCCCCGCGATCCTGGCCGAGGACGTCGGCATGAGCACACGCCAGCTCGAACGGCTGTTCCGCCGCTATCTCAACCGCAGCCCCAAGCGCTACTACATGGAACTGCGGCTGCAGAAGGCGCGGAACCTCCTGATGCAAACCGACATGAGCGTGATCAACGTGGCGCTGGCCTGTGGCTTCGCCTCGCCGAGCCACTTCTCAAAGTGCTACCGCGCGCACTACAACACCACGCCGTACCGCGAGCGTGGTGCCCAGGGCACTCGGCTCTCGATCTGACGGGAATGACGCAGCCGGACATCCTCTGCATCGGGTCGGTCCTGTGGGACGTAATCGGGCGGTCGCCCGCGTCGATGCGGCTGGGCTCCGACGTTCCGGGACGGATCACGCGGCTGCCCGGCGGCGTCGCGATGAACATCGCGATGACGCTCAGGCGGTTCGGGATGACGCCCGCGCTCCTTACTGCCATCGGACGCGATGCCGAGGGCGAGGAACTGATCGCCGCCTGCCGGCGGATGGGACTCCTGACGGAGCACATCTACCGCTCCGACGATCTGCCAACCGACAGGTACATGGCCATAGAAGGGGCGAACGGTCTGATCGCGGCTGTTGCGGACGCGCATTCGCTGGAGGCGGCGGGGGCCAAGATCCTGCGGCCACTGGCCGAAGGTCCGCTCGGGTCTTCGGCCGATCCCTGGGAGGGGACCATCGCCCTCGATGGCAACCTGACCGAGAGCCTACTGACGGATATTGCGGCGGCAGCGCACTTTGTACGCGCCGACCTGCGTGTGGCCCCTGCCTCGCCGGGCAAGGCCGAGCGGCTGCTGCCGTTTCTGCGCCACCCGCGCGCGACGCTCTACGTCAATCTCGAGGAAGCGCGGCTCCTCGGTCACGGCGACTTCGCGACATCTGCCGAAGCCGCCGGGGCGCTCCGCTCGCGCGGGGCAGCGCGGGTTCTCGTTACCGATGGTGGCCGGGCCGCCTCGGAGGCCGGAGACAACGGTGTGACGACGCTCGCGCCGCCACGAGTACTTGTGACGCGGGTCACTGGCGCCGGCGACACTTTCATGGCCGCACATATCGCCGCCGAACGCGACGGGCTTGCGGGCGAAGCCGCATTGGCACGTGCACTGCGCGCCGCCGCCGACTATGTATCGGGTGACCCCGGATGACCGCCGCTCCAATTGCCTTTTCACCCGAGGTCGCCGCAGCCCTCGCAGCAGGCGCACCCGTCGTCGCGCTCGAATCAACGATAATCAGCCACGGCTTCCCCTGGCCCGACAACATCGAGATGGCGCGCCGGGTTGAAGGCGAGGTCCGCGCCTGTGGGGCGGTTCCGGCAACAATCGCCGTCATGGGCGGCGCGATACGGGTTGGACTGACGGACACCGAGTTGGAGTCGCTCGCCCGGGCCCCGGGCGTCGCCAAGCTCTCGCGCGCCGACCTAGCCGCCTGCCTCGTCCGCGGCGGCCCGGGCGCCACGACGGTCGCCGCCACGATGATCTGCGCTCGACTTGCCGGGATAGAGGTCTTTGCGACAGGTGGCATCGGGGGCGTCCACAAGGGTGCCGAGTCCAGCTTCGACGTTTCGGCCGACCTGCAGGAACTTGCCCGGACGCCTGTGACAGTCGTCGCAGCCGGGGCCAAGGCGATTCTCGACCTGCCAAAAACCCTTGAGGTGCTGGAAACGCTTGGCGTCCCGGTGATTGCTTTCGGACAGGACGATTTTCCGGCCTTCTGGTCGCGGTCTTCCGGCCTACCTGCCCCATTGCGCATGGACGCTCCCGCCGAAATCGCTGCCGCGCACCGGATGCGGGGGCTGCTCGGCCTTCCCGGGGGCCAGCTTGTCGCCAACCCGATCCCGACCGATTCGGAGATCGCCGCCACGGACCTCGCCCCGCTGATCGAAGAGGCGCAGTCTCGGGCGGTGGAGCAGGGAATCGCTTCGAAAGCCGTGACGCCCTTCCTCCTCGGACAACTGCGCGACCTGACTGTGGGCCGAAGCGTCAGGGCAAACGTGGCACTCGTTCTGTCAAATGCACGCCTTGCGGCGGCGATCGCACGCGAAATGGCCAACACGCGGAAATGAGCGGACAGACCGTCAGGGATGCGTTGTGCGAACACCGCGCCGCTCCTAGATTGGCAGAGGGGGAGTGGTACGATCAATCATGGACGAGCATCACCACAATGACGAGCCGCCCCACGTCGAGCGGCGGCGCCCTCCGGGGATGATCGCGCGCCTGCGCAGCAGCTTCCTGACCGGGCTTGTCGTCGTTCTGCCCATTGCACTCACGGTCTGGGTGATCTGGACCGTCACGGGATGGATCGATGGTTGGGTGCTGCCCTTCATCCCGCAGCAGTTCCAGCCGCAGCAATACATCGGCATCGACTTGCGCGGCATCGGCGTGATCATCTTCCTGGTCTTCACCGTCTTTGCCGGGTGGATGGCCAAGGGCTTCATAGGCCGGTCCCTGATCCGCTGGGGAGAACAGCTGGTCGATCGCACACCTGTTGTCCGGTCGATCTACAATGGCCTCAAGCAGATCGCCGAGACCGTCTTCGCCCAGTCCGAGACGAACTTCGACAAGGCCTGTCTCATCGAGTACCCGCGCAAGGGCGTCTGGATGGTGGGCTTTATTTCGTCGAGCGCGAAGGGCGAGGTTGCCGAGAAACTCCCACTTTCCGAGCCATACCTCAGCGTCTTCGTTCCGACGACCCCGAATCCCACCTCAGGGTTCCTCATCTTCGTTCCGAAATCCGAGCTCATCGAGCTCGATCTGAGCATCGAGGATTCCGCGAAACTCGTAATCTCGGCGGGCCTTGTTTACCCGAGTCCCAAGGACGCCAGAACTGCCGTCGAGACCATTTCTCCGGACAGACGAAGGTCGGCCTGAAAGGCACATCCACAGGGCGGGATCGCGGGATGGCCACCACATGTCGCGCTTTCGCAACATGTCGGTTAATCGCTGCGACGCATCACCCTGCTCCCATTGCCGATTCCAATGGCTCTGCTAGGGTCTGCCCACCAAAACTTGGAGATTAACCCATGAAACTCGTCAAAGCTGCCGCGCTTGCCACGCTTGTCGCCACCCCGTCGCTCGCTGGCGGCCTTTCGGATCCCGTGATGGACGTCACGCCCGTGGAAGCCGCTGCGTCGTCCTCGAATGGCGGCATCATCGTTCCGATCCTCGCCCTGGTGCTCCTCGCGCTCGTGCTGTCGGACTGAGCAATCGCTCGGCAATTCCTTGGAAGGCCCCGGCCCTCGGCCGGGGTTTTTCATTTTCCGGCGGTTGTGACACGGTCAGCCGAAGATTGCCGGAAGATCTGCACAGGCCCAAGGCACCTCGGCCTTTTCCAGCGACGCCAGGAACCCGTCCGCCGCGCTGCGCCCCGCTTCCTTGAGTTGGTGCAAGATGTAGGGTGACGGGACCACTTTCGTCGCGACCGACAGGTCGTTCATCAGTGCGTCATCCGCGATCATGTGAACACGAACATCCTTCATCCGGCCGCTCTCGATTCTGCCCTCGGCGATCAGGTCCCTGACGAAGTTGATCGCGCGCAGTTCAGCCATCAGCGACGAGTTGAAACTGATCTCATTGATCCTGTTCTGTATTTCCTGCGCACTGCGGGGCACCTCCTCGCGGCGGAGCGGATTGATGTTGATGATGACGATATCGTCCGGAAGCGCTGGATCGTAGAGCGGCCAGAGAGCCGGGTTTCCGGTATATCCCCCGTCCCAGTACGCCTCCTCGACACCGGTTTCGGGATCAACGAACTCGACCGCCTGGAAGATCGTCGGCAGGCATGTCGAGGCGAGGATCGCCTCGGTCATGGTTTCCGGTGCCACTTTCGCGGAATCAAACGCCCGGATCTTGCCGGTGCGGACATTCGTGGCCGAGACGAAGAACGAGGGGCCCTCCGCACCGCAGACCCGATCGTAGCGAAATCGCTCGACGAGGCGGCGTAGAGGGTTCTGATAGAAGGCGTTGTCGTAGGGGCTGAACACGCGGGAAAGCGCGTCGGCAACAGAGTAGGGCCAGGAATACTCGATCATTCGGCTCACAAGCCCGGGTCCGGGGTAGAGCGCAGTCATCCAGCCCTGCAGGCGCATGTCGTTGATTGCACCGATCTGGCTCCAGAGCCAGTCGAGGTTTTCACGCGCGGACTGGTGGCCGCCATTGACAAGCCCCGCCTTGAGCGCGGCGCCGTTCAGTGCCCCTGCAGAGGTGCCGGATATGCCGGCTATCTCAATTCCGGGTTCCTGCAGCAACCGGTCGAGTACGCCCCAGGTGAACGCACCGTGTGCGCCACCGCCCTGGAGCGCCACGTTGATGCGGACGGGCGTGCCATCCCGGCGCGGCGTCACAGCGCCGTCCATCCGCCATCCACCGAGATCGTCGTGCCGGTAATCTGATCGGCCGCCGCCGAGCAAAGGAACGCCACGGTGCCTCCGATCTGTGACGTGGTGGCGAACTCGCCGGACGGCTGGCGCGACAGCATTACCTTGCGGATGACGTCGTCGCGGCTCATCCCGTGAACCTTCATCTGGTCGGGGATCTGCGCCTCGACGATGGGCGTCAGGACATAGCCCGGGCAGATCGCGTTGCAGGTGATCCCCTGCCCGGCAGTCTCCAGCGCCACGGTCTTGCTGAGGCCGACGATCCCGTGCTTTGCCGCGATGTAAGCCGACTTGTAGGGCGAGGCGGTCAACCCATGCGCCGAGGCGATGTTGACCACCCGTCCCCAACCTGCCTTGCGCATGTGAGGCAGCGCGGCCGCGGTGGTGTGAAACGCCGAGGACAGATTGATCGCGAGGATCAGGTCCCACTTCTCCGGCGGAAACTCCTCAACCGGGGCGACATGCTGGATGCCGGCGTTGTTCACCAGGATGTCGCAACCACCGGCCTGCTCCACCAATCCCCGCGCTGCGTCCGCCTTCGACATGTCTGCGGCGATGTAGCGAGCGGACACGCCGTGGTCGGTGCCGATCCTTGCGGCGAGTGCGTGGTCTTCGGGTCTATCGGTGAACGAGTTGATCACCACGTTGACCCCCGCCGCCGCCAGTGCCTCGGCGATCCCGAGGCCGATGCCGGAGTTCGATCCGGTCACGATGGCGGTCTTTCCGGTGAGCGACATTGAGTCTTTCCCCTTTCCGTTGCGCGCGCAGGATGCTGCATGTGCGAAGGAAGGTCAAAGCACTCGCACGGCCGACATGACCAAAAAAAACGCCCGCACGAGGCGGGCGTTAAGTCGTTGAGGCAGGTTTCATACAGGCAAGAAACCTATCGAGCAGTGAGGCATATATACGCCGTCCTCCGCCCATGGCCAAGCTAAAAGTTTGAAAACATGGAGCGACGCAGATAGCGTCATGTCCAGGCAAACATCCGGCGAGGGGGGTCGTTGCGAAGATGGGACCGGTGATATTCCGCGCTGCAGCTCTGGCGTCGATGGCTTTGGCATTTTCTGCCGCTCTCGCAGGAGCCGAGCCGAAACACGGCATAGCTATGTATGGAGAGCCCGCTCTCCCACCGGATTTTGTGGCTCTGCCCATCGCCAACCCCGATGCACCCAAGGGTGGGAAGATCACCTTCGGCGAAGGCGGAACCTTCGACAGCCTCAACCCATATATCCAGAAGGGCAACGCGCCCTATGGCATTCGCGCGCATCTGGTCGAGAGCCTGATGGGTCGAAGCTGGGACGAACCCTTCACGCTCTACTGCCTGCTGTGCGACTCCATCGAGACCGGACCGAATCGCGAGTGGGTGGAATTCGTGTTGCGCGAGGAGGCGCGCTTCTCGGACGGAAGCCCCGTAACGGTCGAGGACGTGATGTGGTCGATCGAGACCCTGGGCACGCAAGGCCACGGCCGATACCGCGGAGCCTGGGCAAAGGTTGCCAGCATGGAGGCCGTGGGGCCACGAACGGTGCGGATCACCTTCTCGGCGCCCGACCGGGAGATGCCGCTTATCATGGGGCTGCGGCCGATCCTGAAGAGGGCGCAGTACGAGGGGATGGACTTCACGGAGGCCGCGCTGGAATTGCCCATCGGCTCGGGTCCCTACCTGCTCGGCGACCACGAAATGGGGCGCTATGCGACCTTCTTGAAGAACGAGAACTGGTGGGGGGCAGACCTGCCGTTCAACCGCGGGCAACACAACATCGCCGAGATCCGGTACGACTATTTCTCTGACGCCTCAATCCTGTTCGAGGCGTTCAAGGGAGGAGTGACGGATACCTTCCGCGAAGGTTCGGCGCCGCTCTGGGAATCGAACTACTCCTTTCCTGCCGTGACTTCGGGCGATGTGGTAAAGGCCGAGATCGCGCACCGTCGCCCGACCGGAATGACGGGTCTCGTGATGAACACTCGCCGCCCGCTGTTTCAGGACTGGCGGGTGCGACAGGCGCTGATCGAGGCGTTCAATTTCGAACTCATCAATGCCACGCTGAACGGCGGTGTCGAGCCGCGCATCCCGTCGTACTTCGGAAACTCGGAACTCGCGATGGGAAGTGGCCCCGCCGAAGGGCGCGTGCGCGACCTTCTGGAACCCTTCGCCACCGATCTGCTCCCCGGAGCGCTCGACGGCTATGAGTTTCCCGTAAGCGACGGGTCGGAGGCGAACCGGGGAGGTATCCGGAGGGCGACCGGACTGCTGGAGGACGCGGGTTGGACGGTTCAGGGCGGCATCCTGCGCAACGCTGCGGGCGAGCCCTTCACCTTCGAGATCCTGCTGCCGCAAGGGGCGAACCAGGCACAGTCGGCGGTGGACATCTACATCGAAGGGCTGCGCCGGCTGGGCATCGAGGCGCGCGCCACAGTGGCGGACAGCGCCCAACTCACGCAGCGCCGTGACACCTACGACTTCGACATGACATGGTACTTCTACGCGCTCTCGCTGTCGCCGGGAAACGAGTTGAACCTCTACTTCGGGGCCGACGGCGTCGAAACGCCAGGTACGCGCAACTACATGGGCATGGCCTCGACGGCCGCGCAGGCAATGGTCGATACGCTGCTTGGCGCGGAAGACCGCGACGAGTTCGTCGCAGCGGTGCAGGCACTCGACCGGGTGCTGACGTCGGGGCGCTACATGATCCCGGTCTGGTATTCGCCGGTGTCGCGGCTTGCCCACCGAGCAAACCTCAAGTATCCGGCAACCCTCCCCCTCTATGGGGACTGGACGGGGTTTCTCCCCGATGTCTGGTGGGTCGAGCCGTAAGGAGAAAGACGATGATCCGCAACATCGCGATCTGCACTTTCATCGCGCTCACTCTGGCGGCCTGTAACACGGTGGCCGGCGTGGGCGAGGACATCTCTGCGGGTGCGCGTACAGTCCAGCGCGCGTTCTGAAGTACTCTAGCCGAGCCGAGACAGCACCGACCGCGCAGCCCGCAAGCCCGGAGCCTCGCCCTCCCGGCCAAGACGCAGCATCGTGAGGTCGAGTGCGGCCAGTTGCGCGGCGCGTTCAGGTGAGTCGTGAAGGATCGTGTTAAGGGCACGGCGTAGTGGCGCAGGTTGACAGTCGTAGGGTCCGAGGAACTCGGGCACCGCGCGGCTCTCCGTCACGAGGTTCACCAGCGTCACTGTATCGACACGCGCCAGGCGTCGCATGATCGCCCAGGTAAGCCGCGAGAAGTCGTAGCCTATCACCATCGGGACACGCGCCGCTGCAAGCTCGAGCGATACTGTCCCCGAGGCTGCTAGCGCTACATCCGCGGCCGCGAAGGCCGCCCGCTTCTCGGTATCGCCGCCCGACCGCGGGTCCAGGATGATCGGTGCAGATCGCCAGCCTGCCACGGACTGCCACCCGGCGGCGAGCGCACGGACCCGCTCGGTGAGGTGCGCGACGGTTGGAACCACCACGCGAAGGTCATGGCTGGTGGCCATAACCTGCCGGAGCGCCTCACCGAACCGGGGAGCCAGCCGGTCTACCTCGGATCGTCGCGATCCAGGCAGGCAGAGCACCACCGGTGCCAGTGCGTCGATTCCGTGCCGTGCGCGAAACTCCATCGCCTCTTGAGGCGTCGCCTGCGGCTCGGCAACGACCGGGTGCCCGACGAAGTCGCAGGTCATGCCCGCAGCCTCCATGTACGGTGGCTCGAACGGCAGGAGTGCAAGCACATGGTCGATCACGCGGGCCATCTTCGCGGCCCGCCCTCGCCTCCAGGCCCATACCGAAGGCGCCACGTAGTGAATGGTGCGCAAGCGAGGTCGGGCGTCGCGCCCAAGCCTGGCCAGCCGCAGCGAGAAATCGGGGCTGTCGATGGTGATAAGCGCATCGGGCTGCATCGCCTGCACGGCGCGCGCTGCCTCGTGAAGCCGACGCCGCAGTGCTGGGTAACGCGGCAGAACTTCCATCAGCCCCATGACCGACAGCTCCTCCATGGGAAAGAGCGAGGTCATCCCTTCCGCCATCATCGCCGGACCGCCGACGCCGGCGATCTGGACACCGGGTGCAAGCTCGCGCAGGCCCGAGATCAACGCCGCGCCAAGGCGGTCTCCTGACGGCTCTCCCGCCAGCAGAAACAGGCGCGGACTCATCGACCGAAGAGGAAAAGGCCCGCGGCCCGCGCCACATCGCAGGTCGCGTCTCGGTCAAGGACGATGACCGCGCCCGGCGCGGCAACTATCCCGGCAAGCCCGGCATCAGCCGCCCGGCCGACGGTTCCAGGTCCGATCGCGGGCAGGTCAAAGCGCAGATCCTGCCCCGCCTTGGGACGCTTGACCAGCACGCCCCGCGCCCCGCGGCGCAGGGCTGGATCGGTCCCCGCCACCATTTGCAGAAGAAAGTCGGTTCCCTGAACCGTCTCGATCCCGAGGCAGAGGCCGCCAGCGACCACCGCGGCCTGCCCGACATCCACAGGCCCCAGTGCCTCGAGAATCGCGGTTGCGCGCATCGCGTCGGCAAGATCGGCCTCCGAGGGCTCCGGTCCGGCCATCAGCCCCGGCGCGGCGAGTAACCCGGGAACCGCCTCGTGTGCGCCGACAACCGCAAAGCCCTCGTCCTCGAAGACGCGCGCCACGAGGCGCAGCAGCGCGTCGTCACCCCCGCGCATCGCCGACATCAGGCGCGGCGCGATGTCGAGCATGTGTGCATCGAAGGCCACCGGGTCGAGCGCCGGGCGGCGCATCGCGCCGGCAAAGCAGACCTGGTTCACCCCGGCCACGCGCATGTCGTCGAAGAGCCGCCCAAGCTGCTCGAACCGCGCGCCGATCTCGGGCGCACCGGGATTGTGCGCCGCGACGCCCTCGATCCGCACCATAACCGCATCGTGTCGCGCCCGGATCACCTCTACCGGCAACGTTCCTTCGCCTGCGATGACCGCGAGCATGGCGCGCCTTCAACGTGGGGTGAGGAACGATCGGTCGGAGTGACCGAGCACGAAGTCGACGATCTCGCGGACGTAGGGGGACGCCGTCTCATCGCCGAGCCGTCGTGCCCGGTCGAGGAACGTCCCCTCGCCCTGCGCCAGCATCTGATAGGCCGCCCGCAGCGCGGTGATGTCCTCGCGCACCACGCCGCGGCGCTTGAGGCCGACGAGGTTCAGCCCGTCAAGTTCGCCTCGCGGTGCCTGTACGAGACCATAGGGAATGACGTCGTTCGTCACCATCGTCAGCGCACCGATGATCGCGCCCCGGCCGATCCGCACCCACTGGTGCACTCCCGACAGACCACCGACGATCACGTCGTCCTCGACCACGCAATGCCCCGCAAGCGCAGCGTTGTTGACAAGGATTACCCTGTCGCCCACCCGGCAGTCGTGTGCCACATGCGCGCCCGCCATGATCAGGCAATCGTCGCCCACCGAGGTCAGGCCACCGCCGCCCTCGGTTCCGGTATTGAGCGTGGCGCCCTCGCGGATGCGACAACGTGCGCCGACGGTCAGCCGCGTCCGCTCTCCCTTGTACTTGAGATCTTGCGGGACCTCGCCGACACTGGCGAAGGGGAAGATGACGCTTTGCTCGCCGATCTCGGTATCGCCGGTTATCACCGCGTGCGACTTGACAATGACCCCGTCTCCGAGCCGCACATTGGCACCGATCACCGAGAACGCCCCGATCGTCACTTCCGCGCCGATCACGGCGCCGTCCTCGATGACGGCGGAGGAGTGGACGCGGGCGGAGGCATCGATCATGATTTGGGCAAGTCGAACATTGCGGTGAAGACCGCTTCTGCAACCAGTTCCTCTGCCACTATCCCGCGCCCCTCGAACTTCCAGACGCGCCCACCGCCGCGCAGAGCGGTCACATGCAGTTCGAGCACATCGCCCGGTACCACCTTGCGTCGGAACTTGGCGTTCTCGACACCCATGAAGAAGACATTCGCGCCCTTGTCGATGAGGTCCATCGTCACCCCGACGAGAATACCAGCCGTCTGCGCCATCGCCTCGATGATCATCACGCCCGGCATGATAGGCATCCCCGGGAAGTGCCCGGCAAACTGCGGTTCGTTGAACGTCACGTTCTTGATGCCGACGCAGCCCTTGCCCGCTTGGACATCGCGCACCTTATCCACCAGCAGGAACGGGTAGCGGTGCGGGATGATCCGCTGGATCATGAGAACATCGACCTCGGTGAGCGCCGGCGGTCTGGCCGCTTCGTTCATGCAGTTCTCCCCCTTTTCTTGCCGGGCATTGCTAGCAACCTGCCCGCCAGAGGGCAAGCAGCGGGGTCAGGGTTGCGCCTGGCCTTCGTCGTCCGCGCCCGGCGCGCCCGTGTCCGCCGCGCCGCCCGATCCGAGAGTCACGTCAATCCGCGCGACGGCCTCTTCGGTAACGTCGATTCCCTCGACCGACAGGAGAATGGCCCGCGAATCGAGAATCGCGACCGCACCTCTTTCACGGACGATGGAAGCGAGAACCGGCACGGCAGCCCGGAAGAATGCGATCCGCCCTTCCTCCGCCCTGCGCGCGAGGTCGCGTTCCTTCTGGTCCTGGCGCTGGCGGATCTCCGTAACCTTCTCGTCGAAAGTACGTGCCAGTTCACGGAAATCCTCAGGGATGGTTGTCGCGCGCCGCTCGGTGAGCTGGCGCTCCTCCTCGGTGAGTTCGGCCTCGATCGACCGGTTCTCAGCCGCAAGTGCAGTCCCCGCCGCATCGATTTCTTCCTGGAGCCGCCGGCCCCACGCCGAGCGTGAGAACAGCAGGTCCTGATCGATGGTCAGGACCCCAGCCGCATTCGGCAGAGCCTCGGTCTGCGCAGAGATGGACGGCGCGACAAATCCTGCAAGGAGCAGTGCCAGACAGCCAACTGCCGCGCGGCGCAAGGGCACCGCAAGGGCAGTCACCTCAGAATCTCGTCGAGATCGTGAGGTCGAAATTCTGTTCCTTGTCATAGGCTTCCTTCTCAATCGGAGTCGAGAAGTTGAACCGGAGCGGTCCGATGGGTGTAGTCCAGAACACCGAAACGCCGGCTGCTGCCCGCCAGCGCAGACTGTCATCTACCTCGCCGGTCGGCTGGTTCACCCCCACCGTGCCGCTCGTATCATCAAGACCCCAGACCGACCCGATGTCGAAGAACACACCGCCTGACAAGCCATATTCTTCCGGCACGGGAAGCGGAAACTCTGCTTCGAAACTCATGATCGCGAAGAAGTTCCCGCCGAGGGGGTCATCGTTCGTCGAGTCCAGGTCTCGTGGTCCGATTCCGCGTGGCTCGAAGCCGCGCATCTGGTTGGCAAAGAAGCGGTCGGTCACACGCGATGACCCGTCGATGACATTGATCGCGCCGCCTTCGAACTTGGCCCTCAATGTCACGTCCTCGTTGAAGGCCTTCCGCTCGCCGATCGCTGTCAGCGACGTCTTGAGATAGCTGGCATCGCCACCGTAGAGTTCCTGACCGAAGCGCAGCACGATCGCTGCGTTCGGACTCAGACCGCCGATCCGGGTATCATAGCTGTAGTTGTAGCCAAGAACACCAAGGTAACGGTCCCCGATCGCCTCTTCGGCCTGCAGGATCGGCGAGGAGGCCGCATCGACATCGTAGAGCGAGTCGAACCTTATTCCTCCATTGATGCCGAGGCGGGTCAATTCGCCGAGCGGAAACTCGAAGCCCAGCGTCGCACCGCCGGTGCGTGTGGAGTATGTGGAGAAATCATTGTCGCTCTCGCGGTAGAAGGTGTCGGTGCGGAAGCGTAAGTTGCGGCCCAGAAATGCCGGTTCGATGAAGGTGAGTGTCGCGTTCGAGTTCGACGAACCGGTGTCGAAGGCGAGGTTGAACGTCTGCCCGCGCCCAAGGAAATTGGTTTCGGAGAAGCTGACCGCGAATGCCGTCCCGGAGGCAACGCCATAGGATATGCCGAACGACAGCGACCCTGTCGGCTGCTCATCGACGTTCACGTCGATGATCACCTGATCGGGCGTCGAACCCTCGCGAGCCTGCACGTCGGCGTTCGAGAAGTAGCGCAGCGCGCGGATGCGTTCGGCGCTCTCGCGGATCTCGCGGGGATTGAATGGATCGCCTTCGACCGTCTGGAACTGGCGGCGCACGACGCGGTCGAGCGTGGTGACGTTGCCCTCGACGTCGATCCGCTCCACGAAGATCCGAGGGCCGCGGACAACCGCGAATTCGATGTCGAGCGTCTGGTCGGCATCGTTGCGCGTGATGCGGGGTTCGACCCGCACGAAATCGAGGCCTTGCCGCAGCGCCAGCGTCTCGAGGCGGGCGATGGTGTTGTCGATGTCGGCGGGAGAATAGACGTTACCCGAGCGCACCCGCACCTCGCGCTCGTAGTCCGATGCGTTGGCCTCCGGCAGTTCCGAGACCGTCGTCACCCGGCCGATGCGGAACTGCTGACCTTCGCGCAACGCGAAGGTCAGGAAGAAGGCGTCGCGCTCGCGGCTGATCTCGGAATTGACCGAGAGTATCTGGAAGTCGATGTAGCCCCGCGAGCGGTAGAAGTCGGTCAGAACCTGCCTGTCAAACTCGACCCGTTCCGCGGCAAAGGTGTCGCGCTGGATGAGTTGCCGGAACAGGCCGGCCTGCTTGGTCTCAAGCACCTGGCGGAGGCGCCGGTCCGAGTAGGCCCGGTTACCGGTGAAGGACAGCCGCTCGACCTCGACGACACGTCCCTCACGGACCTCGAACACGAGATCCACGCGGTTGTCGGAGCGGCGGATGATGCGCGGATTGACCGTAGCTGCCAGGCGTCCGGCCTGCGCATAGGCTTCGGCGATGGCCGCTGCATCCTGCTCGGCGGTCGACGGGCTGTAGACCCGGCGCGCCTGCGACCGGACGACGCCCGCGAGCACCTCGTCGTTGATCCGGCGATTGCCCTCGAAGTTCACGACATTGATCGTTGGAAACTCGACCACCCGAATGATGAGCGTCGAGCCCTGCGGGATGAACTCGACCGATTCGAACAGGCCCGAGCCTGAGACGCGTTGATAGGCGGCGTTCAGGGCCCCTGCCCCGATGGTCTCGCCCCGGGGAATTTCAGCGTAGGACAGCACGGTGCCGGACTCGATCCGCTGGAGCCCCTCGATGGTTACCGAGGTGAAAGAGTAGCTCTGCGCAACTGCCGCCGGAGCGATCAAGATCGCCGGGAACGAGGCGGCGGCAACCCAGGTGAACACCGAAGTGCTTTGCAGCAGACCGACCAAAGCGCGCCTGCCACGTGCACCCACGTTCCTCGACCGCGCCATGCCTGCCCCCGTCCGCAAAACCACCTATCGTGGTTCTGAGTAGCGGCTTGGGCAGTCCTTGTCAAAACGTCCGCGCGGAGGCTTGGCAGGCGCTGTGCTTGTATCGCAATAGTCGATGAATCAGGGGGGAAAGAGGCTGGATCAGTACAGAAGCGTCCCGAAAAAGGCCCCAGCACCAAGCGCCGTCAGAACGGTCGCGACGTAGAGAATACGGTCGCTGTTGAGACGCAAGATGAGGGCGATTCCCTTCGCGCCTTCCTGAACCTGTTCCATGATCACGGCTCCGCCGGCTGAATTGAGCTCGATTTGGGAATACTACCCCATTGTGGCCGGATTTGGGCGTTTCCGACCGCGACGCGGCTACGGGCAGAAGAGATCGTTGGTAAGCGCGAAGACCATCAGGCTGAGGATCACCGCGAGCCCGGCAGCCATCATCACCCTGAGCGCCCGGTCAGATGGTGGTTTCCCGGCGATTGCCTCATAGGCGTGGAAGACCAGATGCCCGCCGTCGAGAACCGGGATCGGGAAGAGGTTCAGAAGACCGACTGCGGTCGACAGCACCGCGATGAACCAGATGAACTGCCCCAGCCCCTGGCTTGCCATGTCGCCCGAGGTCTCCGCGATTCCGATCGGCCCGCGCAGGTTGCACGACGAGATTGCGCCCGAGATCATGTAGCCGAGGCTCGAAACCGACGAGCGCATGAGAAACCAGATCTGCTCGCCTGCCATGCCGATCGCCGTAACCGGAGAAGGCGTTTCGGTCGCCGGCTCGAAGGCAAGGCCACCTGTCAGACCGATCAGCCAGCGTGTCTCGAACCCGCCCTCGAAGAGCGGCATGTCGGTCCGTCGGGGGGACAACGCCACGCTGCGCGTCGCGCCCTCGCGCCAGACTTCGAGCGCCAGCTCGGCGCCTTCCGAGGCTGTGACAATATCCTGCAACTCGCGGAACGAGGTGATCGGCTGGCCGTTGACCGAGACGATCACGTCACCCGTCTCCAGCCCCGCCGCGCGCGCCGCGGACCCGGGGTTCACGCCCGAGACGACTGGGGGAAAGGGCCAGATGCCTTCGACCTCGCTTTCGCGCCCGTCGCGCTCTATCCGGTAGGTGATCAACGGGGCGGGGCCTATCTCGGCCAGTGCCTCGTAGAAGGTCTCGTAGTCCGGAACCCCCTGGCCTTCCACCGCCAGGATGCGATCTCCCGGCTCGATCCCGGCCGAAGCGACCGGCAGATCGGCCAGCGCGCCCACCGTGGGCGGCTCGATCGCCTCGCCGCGCCACATGAAAAGGCCCGCAAAGACCAGCAGCGACAGCATGAAGTTGAACGCCGGCCCCGCCGCCACTGTGGCGGCCCGAGCCCAAAGCGGCGCACCATGCATCGTGTGGCGCTTGTCCTCCTCACTCAGCCGCTCGAAATCGTCCGAGGCCTTGTCCGACGCAGCCGATGCATCGCCCATGAACTTGACGTATCCGCCGAACGGAAGGGCAGCGATCTGCCAGCGGGTGCCCCGGCGGTCCATCCGCGACCACAGGACTGGCCCGAAACCGATCGAGAACACATCGGACCTGATGCCCGACCAGCGCGCCACAATGTAGTGGCCGTACTCGTGCACGGCCACGATGATCGACAGTGCCACGACAAAGGCGGCAATCGTGAAAAGAAGGTTCCCGAAACTCGGGATCAGTCCGATCAGGTCCAAAACTTCAGTCCCTTGCCTGCCTTGCCCGGATGACGCCTGACGCATGTTCCCGGGCGAGATTGTCCATCTCCAGCACTCTATCTAGGCTCGATGGGGCAATTCCAAGGCAACCATCGCGCGAAAGACGGTCGAGTGTTGCCTCGACCACCTCGGCCATCGCGGTAAAGCCGATCTGGCCGGCGATGAAGCCATCCAGGGCACGTTCCTTCGCGGCGTTGAACGCTGCGCCGGCCATGCCGCGCAACCGCATCACCTCGCGGGCGAGACCCAATGCCGGATAGCGCCGCAGATCGGGTGCCTGGAAGTTCAGCTGCCCGATGGCCGCGAGGTCGAGCCGCGCGACCGGCAGATGCGCCCGGTCGGGCCAGTTCAGCGCGTAACCGATGGCATGGCGCATGTCGGGCGGTCCCATATGCGCCATCAACGCTCCGTCGCGGAAGCCGACCAGCGCGTGGACAAGGCTCTCGGGATGGATCACGGTCTCGATCTGCTCGGGAGCGACACCGAAATATTCCCGTGTCTCTATGAGTTCCAGGGACTTGTTGAACATCGACGCCGAGTCGATGGTGATCCGCTGACCCATCGCCCAGTTCGGGTGGGACGAAGCCTCTTCCAGTGTGGCGCTTGCCAGCCTGTCGAGCGGCCAGTCGCGGAACGCGCCGCCGGAAGCAGTGATGACGATACGCTCGACCGAAGCGATGTCTTCGCCCACGAGGCCCTGGAAGATCGCCGAATGCTCGCTGTCCACCGGCATGATTCGCGCCCCGTGCCGTTCGGCCTCGGCCATCAGGAGGGGGCCTGCGGTAACGAGTGATTCCTTGTTCGCAAGCGCCAGCGTCGTGCCGTGGCGCAGGGCGCGGAATCCGGGCGCGAGGCCCGCGGCACCGACGATCGCCGACATGACCCAGTCGGCCGGCCGGTCCGCCGCCTCGATCAGCGCATCCGCCCCCGCTGCGACCTCGATGCCGGTTCCTGCAAGCGCGGCCCTCAGGGCATCAAGGCATTCCTCGTGCGCCGTCACTGCAAGCTCCGCCTCCAGAGCTACCGCCTGTTCGGCAAGGCGGGAAACGTTGCGCCCGCCGGTCAGCGCGACGGTCCGGTAGGCTGCGGCCCCTCCCGCCCGAAGGATCAAGTCGACGGTGTTCTCGCCGATCGAACCGGTGGAACCGAAAATCGTGATCCGCTTCATCCGGCGACCAGACCCGGTGGGAACTCGACAATCTGTTCAATGAAGAGGAGGAACACCGAGGCCCCGAGCATGCCGTCGAAGCGGTCCATCAGCCCCCCGTGCCCCGGGATCAGGTCCGAGGCGTCCTTTACCCCCATCTTCCGCTTCACCGCGCTTTCCGCGATGTCGCCCACCTGGCTTGCCATCGAAAGCGCGACCGAAACGCCGATGATCTCGGCCCCTGCCCCGGTTCCGACCATGAACGCCGCGCCAGTGGCCGCCGCCGCGATCCATCCTGCGACGGTGCCCGACCACGTCTTCTTCGGGCTGACCCTGGGCCAGAACCTTGGGCCGCCGACCAGGCGTCCGGCGAAATAGCCGAACACGTCGGTTGCGACGACCACAGCTATCAACCACCCGAGCCAGACGAAGCCGAAGCTGTCGCGCTGAAACAGCAAGCCAAACCCTGCGATGACGATCAGAATGGCAAACAGGATGTAGAGCGTGCGGTTTCGCGAGAGAAGCGCGATCCCCCCGAGCGCGGGTACGAACAGAAGCGGCGCCGCGAAGCCGGGCGGGAGCAGCCAGCCGATCAGAACCACTGCCCCCGCGGCAGACGCGAGAAGGACCGCAGATCGGGCCGGCGTGTCGGGATCGACCATCCGCGCCAGTTCCCAGACCATCAACGCCGTGACGACGGCCACGAGAAGCAGGAATGGAACACCGCCGATCCAGGACAGGAACAACCCCACCGTCGCGATCACGCCGCCCGACGCAAGCCGCAATGCGAGGTCGGGAAACTTCGGGTTCTCGCCGCTCATGCCGGCACGACACCCCCGAAGCGCCGCTCGCGTGTTTCAAAGCGGGCAACGATGCGGGCAAGTTCTTCCGGGGTGAAATCCGGCCAATGGGTCGGCGTGAACTCGTACTCGGCGTAGGCCGCCTGCCACAGGAGATAGTTCGAGACGCGCGCCTCGCCGCTGGTGCGGATCACGAGGTCTGGATCGGGAAGGTCGGTCGTGTCGAGCGCGCCCGAGAGGCTGTCCTCGTCGATGTCCTGGGGGCAGAGAGTCCCTGCCGCTACCCGAGCGGCCAGCGTGCGCGCTGCACGGGCAATCTCGTTGCGGCCACCGTAGTTGATCGCGACTGTGAGGACCAGCCGGCCGTTCCCGGAGGTCTTGGCCTCGATCCATTGCATCAGCCGCTGGAGCCGCCGGTCCAGTCGCGTTCGGTCACCGATGAACCGCATCCTGACACCCTCTGCCGAGAGCCGCTTGGCTTCAGCGCGGATGTAGGTCGAGAAGATCGTCATCAGGCCGATGACCTCCTCGGTCGAGCGCTTCCAGTTTTCGGTCGAGAAGGCGTAGAGCGTAAGATGCGTTATGCCGATGTCCGGGGCGGCGGCGACGATGTCCTTCACCCGCTCGGCCCCGCGCCTGTGGCCCACGAGCCGGGGCCAGCCGCGGGAGGTCGCCCAACGCCCGTTGCCATCCATGATGATGGCAACGTGGAGGGCCGGCCTGTGGGTCATGTCGTCGGCCATGCGGCCCTCCCGCTCGCCTGGGCCTCAGACCTGCATGATCTCGGCCTGCTTGGCCTCCAGCGCCTTGTCGACCTCTGCGATGGCCTTGTCGGTCAGTTCCTGGATTGCGTCGTTCCAGAATTTCTGATCGTCCTCGCTCATGCCTTCGGCCTTGGCCTTCTTGACCTGGTCCATTCCGTCTCGGCGGACGTTGCGGACCGCGACGCGGGCGTGCTCGGCATACTGCGCTGCAACGCGCGTCAGGTCGCGCCTGCGCTCTTCGTTCAACTCCGGGATCGGCAGCATGATGATCGGACCGTTCAGCTGCGGATTTATCCCAAGGCCGGAATCGCGGATCGCCTTCTCGACCTTGCTGATCAACGCCTTGTCCCAGACGTTTATCGTGACCATGCGCGGTTCGGGAACGTTGACCGTGCCGACCTGGTTGATCGGCGTAGGACTGCCATAGGCATCGACAAGGATCGGATCGAGCATCGACGCCGAGGCCCGACCGGTGCGCAACGAGGAAAACTCGTGCCGGAGCGCACTCATCGCACCGTCCATCCTCCGCTCGATCTCGTCCAGGTCAATCTCGATCTCGTCTTGCGCCATGTCTGCCGTCTCGCTGTGTCGTTGGGCGTTTCTCGCCGTCTATAACGCGGGCATTTGCCAAATGATAGCGCTTGAGCCGTCAGGAAATCCGCAGGAAAGGCGCAGACAGCGATGAACCACGGGGGCAGTCGAAGGGAGGGTCAGGAGGAGGTCTGCGCCCAGGCCGGAACTGAGGCCCGACAAGCGCTCAGCCATGGACCAGCGTGTACGTACCGCGTCCCGCCAGGATGCCCCGGAACCCACCCGGCTCATCAAGGGAGAACACGATGATCGGCAGCTTGTTGTCGCGGGCGAGGGCGATCGCGGAGGCGTCCATCACCTTGAGGTTCTTCTGCAGGACCTCGTCATAGCTCACACGGTCGTAGCGTTTGGCGTCGGCGTGTTTCATCGGGTCCTTGTCGTAGATGCCATCCACCTTCGTGCCCTTGAAGATCGCCTCGCAGGCCATCTCGTTGGCGCGCAACGTGGCCGCGGTATCGGTGGTGAAGTAGGGGTTGCCGGTTCCGGCGGCGAAGATGCAGACGCGACCCTTCTCGAGGTGTCGCACGGCGCGGCGGCGGATGTAGGGCTCGCAGACCTGGTCCATTGGGATCGCCGAGATGACCCGCGTGAAGACGCCGAGTTGTTCCAGGGCAGCCTGCATTGCAAGCGCGTTCATCACCGTGGCGAGCATACCCATGTAGTCGGCCGTCGTCCGCTCCATCCCCTGCGCGCTGCCCTGCAGGCCGCGGAAAATGTTGCCGCCGCCGATCACCATCGCGATCTCGACGCCCAGGTCGTGGACTCGTTTCACTTCTTCAGCGATGCGCTGGACGGTGGGTGGGTGAAGACCGAAGCCCTGGTCTCCCATCAGGGCCTCGCCCGAGATCTTCAGCAGCACGCGCTTGTAAAGAGGCTCAGGCCCCGTCTTTTCGGTATCGCTCATGCTGCTCTCGCTTTCCTGCCCTGCCTTGACTGGCGCGGAAAATGGTCGAAAAGCGGTTCCGGTTCAACGGGGGTCGGGCACAATGCGCCACCCCGACCGGGGGGACTGGCCGATTTCCGATCCGATCGCACCGATTCCGCCCGACGTTCCAGTGCTTATCGCGGGACCGACCGCGTCGGGGAAGTCGGCGCTGGCGCTGCGGATCGCCGAGCGGCAGGGTGGCGTGGTCGTCAATGCCGACGCGCTCCAGGTTTACGACGCCTGGCCGATCCTGACGGCACAGCCGACGTCCGCAGACCGGGCACGGGCGCCTCATGCCCTTTTCGGCCACCTGCCCTACGATGCGTCTACCTCGGTCGGTGACTGGCTGCGCGAAGTGGCCCCGATCCTCTCCGGTCCGGTCAGGCCGATTGTAGTCGGCGGCACCGGTCTCTACCTGACCGCCCTGACCGAAGGGCTCGCAGAGATTCCTCCGGTTCCACCCGAGGTCAGGGCCGAGGCAGATGCGTTGCGCGCAAGGGAAGGCGACCAGGCCCTCCTGGCGGGCCTCGATCCCGCCACGGCCAGCCGGATCGACCGCCGCAACCCGATGCGCGTGCAGCGGGCCTGGGAAGTGCTGCGCGCCACCGGACGCGGCCTGGCGCAGTGGCAGGATGACACCGGGCCGCCGCTCCTGCCGCTGTCGCGCGCCGCACCGCTTCTCCTCGACGCCCCGCGCGACTGGCTCAACGCGCGCATCGCCGTGCGCCTCGATGCGATGCTCGCCGCCGGCGCCCTCGACGAGGCCCGGGCCGAGCGGGAACGCTGGGATCCTGGTCTCCAGTCCGCGCGGGCCATCGGAGCATCTGCTCTGATCGCTCATCTTGAGGGGCGGAGCGACCTTGATGCTGCGCAGCGGAGCGTGCTCGAGGCCACCCGACAGTACGCGAAGCGCCAGCGGACATGGTTTCGGGCGCGCATGAAGGCATGGCACATCGTTTCCACTGCGGACACGATCTGAACCTCCTCGGCATGGTTTCGCCGCGACTCGCCCCAGAGCAGAATTTTCAATTGTCCTGAACACCTGCGCGTGGCAGGGTCCGGGCGAATTGTGATAGCAGGCTGCCCATGGCCATCACCGATCACGTCCCCGACCTGCCACTGGTGCGCATGGTCGCCATTCCCCGTCTTGCCCAGGGCGGCAAGTGGCGGGTCGAGGCGATGCGCAGCTATTCGACGCCGCTTCTGCTGTGGTTCACACGCGGACAGGGCCGGATCACGGCGGCCGGAGTGACCCGTGGCTATGGCGCGCACAACCTGGTGTTTCTGCCGCCCGGCACCATGCACGGCTTCGAGATCGGTCCGCAGGTTCACGGCACCGCACTCTTTCTGCCCCGCGGGGCAGAGTTCGGGCTGCCGGAGGAACAGGTGCACCTGCGCATCCGCGATGCCATCCCGCAGGGCGAGATGTCGGTGATGCTCGACAACATGCAGCGCGAACTCGACGGGACTCGCACAGGGCGCAACCGCGCGATCCGGCATCACCTTGGCCTCCTCGCCGTCTGGCTCGAACGCCAGATTGCCGCCGAAAGTGCCGGCGAGAAGCGAAAGGTCAGCGCATCGGTACGCCTTGCGCGCGCCTTCTCCGAAAAGGTCGAGGCCAATTTCCGGTCCGGCAGGACGGTGGCCGAGTTCGCGTCCGAACTCGGCGTCACTCCGACACACCTGACCCGCGTCTGTCGCGAAACCTGCGGCCGCACGGCGAGCCAGTTGCTTCACGAACGCCAGATCTTCGAGGCTAGGCGGCTTCTGGCCGAGACAAAACTCCCGGTCCAGGACATTGCCGAGGCGCTCGGCTTCAACTCTCCAGCGTACTTCGCACGTTCGTTCCATGCCCGAACGGGAAAGTCTCCCACGGCGTTCAGACGCAGCGCCTGAACCGTTCCAGATTAGGTCTTTTGACCCGATGTGACCTTGCTAGGTCGCTTTCGCGCGGCGCTCCGACGGAACCGAACGTTGACCTCACGGGAAAAGTGTTGCCGAATGGCCCGACAGAGGACGGCGCCCGGTCGGGCGCAGTGGCCTCCAATAATGACATGTCACAGGGAGAACTCGACATGACTAAATCAACTTCCATCGGCCCGGGCGTCCACCCGGCCGTTGCGATGTATGCTGACGAGGTTGCTCGCGGGCTGTTGAGCCGCCGCGAGTTCCTCACCCGCGCCACGGCACTCGGTGCCTCGGTCGCCGTCGCCTATGGCGCGCTGGGCCTTGTCGCACCGGCGCAGGCGCAGGCAACGCCTACGGCGGGCGGCACCCTCAAGATGGCAATGGAGACCCGCGCCCTGAAGGACCCGAGGGTCTGGGACTGGTCGGAACTTGCGAACTTCTCCCGCGGCTGGCTCGACTACATGGTCGAATACAATCGCGACGGCTCGCTGCGCGGAATGCTGATCGAAAGCTGGGACACCAACGCCGACGCGACCGAGTACACTCTGAAGGTACGTCAGGGAGTGAAGTGGAACAACGGCGACGACTTCACGTCGGCTGACGTGGTCCACAACATCGAACGCTGGTGCGATGCCACCGTCGAAGGCAACTCGATGGCCTCGCGGATGGGCACACTGGTTGACGAGAACACCAAGAAGATGAGGGAAGGCGCTGTCGAGGCCATCGACAGCCATACCGTGAAGCTCACCCTCACCGCGCCCGATATCGCGCTGATCGTCGGCATGGCCGACTATCCGGCAGCGGTCGTGCACCAGAGCTATGACAACGGCAACCCGGCGGCGAATCCGATCGGCACCGGCGCCTGGCTGCCCGAAGTCGATCAGGTCGGCGTGCGGCAAGTCCTCGTGCGCAATCCCGACCACACCTGGTGGGGCACCGAGGTCTATGGCGGACCCTACCTCGACCGGATCGAGTATCTCGACCTCGGCACCGA
>CAZOHN010000032.1:0-1338 GCA_964579325.1 uncultured Rhodobacterales bacterium | reverse complement strand
CCGATCTCGGCCGATCCGGCCGCGGCGAAGGCGGCGATCGAGGCGGCGGGGCATGGCGGCACCGAGTTCGAGCTCATCTCGCTCGACGACGGCTGGCAGGCGGCCACCTGCGACGCTGTGGCGGCGCAGATCCGCGATGCAGGGATCAACATCAAGCGGACGATCCTGCCCGGCTCGACCTTCTGGAACGACTGGCTGAAGTATCCGTTCTCGGCCACCGAGTGGAACATGCGCCCGCTTGGCGTCCAGATCTACTCGCTCGCCTACAGGTCGGGCGTTGCCTGGAACGAGACCGCCTTCGAGAACGCCGACTTCGACGCCGGTCTCGCCAAGGCCCTGTCGATCGCGGATGCCGACGAGCGGCGCGTGGTGATGGCCGACCTGCAGCGGATCATGCAGGACGAAGGCGTGGTCATCCAGCCATACTGGCGGTCGGTATTCCGCAACTTCCGGCCCGGTGTGAAGGACATCGACACGCATCCGACCTTCGAGCACCATCACTACAAGTGGTGGATCGAGGCCTGACGTCGCCGGGGAGAGGCCGCAGGGCCTCTCCCTTCCCCCTGTCGCCAGCCCGGTGCGCGGCCCATGCAGGGCCTGACCGGCGCCAGGAAAGGGTGCGCTGATGCTTTTCTTCGTGCTGCGCCGCTCGGCGCTGATGCTGCTCACGGCGCTTTGCCTGACGTTCATAGTCTTCTCCCTTACGAACCTCAGTCCGAACCTCGAGAAACTCGCCCGTTCCGAAGCCTCGGTCCGGATGAGCGAGGATGAGGTGCAGAGCTGGAAGGCGCGGAACGGCTATGCCCAGCCACTTGTCCTTCGGTACGGGGAGTGGCTCGGCGTCGTGCCCGGCTGGACCAACACCGAAGCCGACGGGCGTTTGCGCGGGCGATGTGTCGATCGTGCCGAAGACAAGGAGAACGCCCCGAGGTTTTGCGGGCTGCTCCAAGGCGACTGGGGCACGTCGACGGTGTTCAAGCAACCGGTATCCGGCATCATCTCCGAACGCCTCGGCCTGACCGGGATCCTCATGTTCTGGGTCATGATGCTGATGGTGCCGGCCTCGCTGATCATCGGGGTGCTCGCGGGGATGCGCGAGGGCTCACGGCTCGACAGGACGCTCTCGACTTTCTCGATCGCCACGACCGCGACGCCAGAGTACGTCTCGGGCGTGATCTTCATCGTCTTTCTCGCCTCGGCGTCGGGTGTGCAGTGGTTCAAGGGCACCGCCACGGGCGCGATGGATGACATGACCTTCGAGAACTTCTTCCTTCCAGTCCTGACGATCGCGCTTTACGGCATCGGCTACATCGCCCGGATGACCCGCGCCTCGATGAC
>CAZOHN010000031.1:21703-26533 GCA_964579325.1 uncultured Rhodobacterales bacterium | reverse complement strand
GGGACGCGCGCACATCACCTGCAACAAGAACGGCATCCCGTTCGATCCCGAGAAGCCCACCGTGACGAGCGGCATCCGGCTGGGCTCTCCCGCCGGCACCACGCGCGGCTTCGGCGAGCCGGAGTTCCGCCAGATCGCACGCTGGATCGTGCAGGTCGTGGACGGGCTGGCGGCGAACGGCGAGGACGGAAATGCCGCGGTCGAGGCGCAGGTCAAGGCCGAGGTCGAGGCGCTCTGCGCGCGGTTCCCGATCTATCCGGGGATGTGAGATGCCTGGCGCGGCGGGGTCAGATCAGGCCCCGCCAGCGCAGCACGACAATCAAGATCGCAACCACCGCGAGGAGGTTGAAGGCGATTGTCGCGATGAGCCGGAAGAGGAAAGCCGTACGTCGCTCTGTCGGGTCGATTGTGGCGAGGTGGCGGGCCACGTCGTCGTAGCTCCGGGCGAGGCGGGAGGGGTCGATTCTTCGGGCCATCTTCGGATTGGCGGCAAGGCGTTCGGCCTCGGCGATCTCGGCGGCTTCCGCGCGGATGCGGGCCGGGAGCCGTCGACCGACCCGAGCGACCTGGTAGTCGAGCGAGCCCTTGCGGACACCAAGCTTGTCGGTGAGGAGCTGGGACAGCCCCCCGGACATTTCCGGCAGTGATTTCACAGGCATGACAGACCCCTTCCCCCTGACGGGACGATAGGCGGGCGGGTGATTCTGCGCAACGGTCTGGTGCGCGGAGGCGGGGGCGGCTAGGAACGGGCGATGCTGACCTTCTCACGCCTCGGTCCGGATGCGGGCCTTCCGCTTGTCATCGCGCATGGCCTGTTCGGATCAGGCCGCAACTGGGGCGTGATCCAGAAGCGCCTTTCGGACATGCGGCCTGTTGTGGCGGTGGACATGCGCAACCACGCCGGCAGCTTCTGGTCGCCGAGCCACGCTTATGGCGATCTCGCGGTCGATTTGGCGGAGGTGGTCAGGAGCCTCGGCGGACGGGCCGACGTGCTCGGGCATTCTATGGGCGGCAAGGCTGCGATGCGGCTGGCGCTGGAGCGGCCGGAGATGGTGCGACGCCTTGTCGTGGCCGACATCGCGCCGGTGGCGTACGAGCACAGCCAGACACCGCTGGTCCACGCCATGCGACGGCTCGACCTCGGCCATGTCACGACGCGCGGCGATGCTGACCGCCATCTGTCGCAGGATGTCCCTGAAGAGGGCACGCGGGCGTTCCTGCTGCAATCGCTTGACCTCAGGGCGGACCCGCCGCGCTGGCGGCTGAACCTCGACGTTCTTGAAGCGGAGATGTCGGGCATTGTCGGCTGGAAGCCGGTAGCGGGCACATTCGACGGGCCGGCGCTGTTTCTTTCGGGCGCGGCATCCAGCTATGTCCGCCCCGAGCACCGCCCGCAGATCCTCGCGCAGTTCCCTAAAGCACGATTCGCGAAGATTCCCGGGGCCGGGCACTGGCTCCACGCCGAGCGTCCGCGCGAGTTCGAGGCGGCGGTGCGGGTGTTCCTCGACGCGCCGTGATCCCTTCCGACCTCAGTCTCGAGGCCGCAGCATCCGGCCAATGACTCCGGTCTTCTGCACGAAATGGCCATAGATCGCACCGGCGACATGGAGGAAGATCATCAGCAAGAGCAAGGATTTGAATGCCCCGTGGACATCGGCAGCGGTTTCTGAGCCCTGCGCCCAGGCGACCGCCCCCGACGGTGGCAGGACAAGGATCAGGGCGTAGATCGCCCGATGCACGACAGCGGCCAGGATGCGTTGCAAGGGCGGGTCCTCGGCGGGAGGCGGCGGGACGCCGCGTTCGCGCCTGAGCAGGAGCCGCAGGGCCATCAGGATGAAGATCAGCGCTCCGCCTGCCATATGGGCAATGGCTGGCCCGGTGAGTGACATGCGACCGGCATCAAGACCGTCCTCAAAGGCGTTCCCGATTCCGTCGCTGAACACGAACTGGGCGACCACGAGGATCATGACGGCCCAGTGCAGGCGGATCTGGAGAAGGGAGTAGCCGGCGGGAGAGGACATGACGGAGGCCTTTCACTCCAAAGAGTCCGTCGCAGCGTCGACCTTGTCAATGCGGTGCTTGGGAAGCGGAGGCGGACGTCAGGTACGGGTGGCGCGCCGCGTACACATGCGGTCCGTTGACTTGCGCGCGGGTTGCCTTGCAGCAGGTTGCAGAACAGTTCCAACCCGACGGGTGAGTTCCCGTGGGGTGCGGCAAGGAAGTCCGGTTGCTGTCGCGCCAAAGGGAGCGCATTGAAACGAACGGGGCCCGCTGATGGCGGGCCCCTCCCAAGGGATGATCGGACTAGTCTCAGGCGTCGAGGAAGCGCCGCGATCCGGGCAGGGACTTCATCAGGAGGTAGTAGGCGAGGCCCGCGGGAACGAGGCTTGCGTACCACGAGATGCCCGAGAAGGTCAGCGCCGCGACGATGCCGATGGCCATGGCGATCACGGCAGCCCAGTTTACGCCGGCATAGGGACCGTTGGGATCGTAGAACTTGTCGAGGTCGAGAGTCTGACGGCGCAGAACGTAGTAGTCGACCACGAGGATGGCGAAGATCGGGCCGAGGAAGGCCGAGTAGGTGCGGATGAAGAGGCTGAGGCCCGCGGCGGATTCGTCCTTGACCAGTTCCCAGGGGAAGGTGGCGAAGGCGAGAAGACCAACCGTGACAGCCGACTGCTTGTAGCTCAGCTTGAAGACATCCATCAGTGCATAGGCCGGCGGGACGACGTTGTTGAGGATGTTTGTGGTAACCTGCGCGAAGGCGATGAACAGCAGTGTGACCACCAGCAGGAACTTGTTGTCCACCGCGCTCGAGAACACCTTGATCGGGTCGACTTCGCCAGTGGCGCCCGAGACCATCAGACCGATCAGGCCCATGAAGAGCGTCGCGGGCAGGATCGAGTTGGCGTAGATTGCCACTTGCCGCAGCGGCCCGACCGAGCGCCGCAGTTCGCGCGAGTAGTCGCTCACGTTCAGCATCATCGTCGAGTAGACGCCGAGGAAGAGCATCGTTGCCCCCCAGAACGGCGCGCCCCAGGTCCCTTCGACGTTGATCAGGTTGTTCGAGATTTCGGTGCCATACTTGTTGATGACGCTGACGAACATGTAGACCAGCGCGCCGATGATGAACACCGAGCCGATATTCTCCAGCCACTTGATCCCGTGGAAGCCGAGTACCGACAGGCCGATCTGGAGAAGCTGGAAGCCGATGAAGAACACGACCATGTTGTCGTAGCCGAAGAGCGTGGCCGACACGAGGTTGAGCGCGCCCGCGCCGATCCAGCTCTGGAAGCCGTACCAGACAATGGCGGGGACCGAGCGGACCAGGGCGGGGATGCGGGTGCCGGCGAAGCCGAAGGCCGAACGCGCCTGCACCATGAAGGGGATGCCGTACTTGTGGCCGGCCTGGCCGTTGATCATGAGCGCGATGCCGATGACCGTGCATCCGATGGCGATGGCGACGAAGGTCTGGAGCAGGTTCAGCGTGCCGACGAGGCCCGAGCCCACGGTGAAGGTTCCGATCGAGACGCAGCCTCCCAGCCAGGCGAAGAAGTAGGACCAGGGGTCCATGATCCGGGTGTCCTGCGGGGCGAGGCTTTCCTCGCCGAGTGCCTTTTCCCTGACGTGGGGAACGTGGTGGGCTTGCGGCGCCAGGACGTCGGTGAGGGTCTGGGTGGTCATGCTCTCCTCCCTGAGAGATGGGTGCAGTCTACTTGCGGTTCGGGTAGGCATAGGCGTTGATCTTGCTGGTCCTGATCCCGGCACCGACAAGCGCCTCGATCATCCGAGTGGCGACGCTGACGCCGTCGATCACCGGAATCCCGGTTTCGGCGCTGAGCCACTGTGTGAGGTCGGCCATGCCGGCGCAGCCGAGCACGACGGCCTCGCAGCGGTCTTCCTCGATCGCGCGCAGAATCTCGTCGCGGACCTTCACGCGGGCATTCGACCCCGGCTCTTCCAGCGCGAGCACGGGGATCTCGGCCGAGCGCACGCGGCGGCACTGGTGGGCAAGGCCGTACCTGTGAACGAGGTGTTCGATCACTGGAACCGAGCGGGGCAGGGTGGTGACGATGGTGAAGGACGTGGCGACCATGCTGGCGGCCTTCACGGCCGCCTCGCAGATTCCGAGGACCGGGCCACTGGCGATCTCGCGGCAGGCACCGATGCCGGGGTCGTCGAAGCAGGCGACGACGATGCCGTCCACGCCCCGTGCCTCGGCTTCGCGGACACATGCCAGCAGGCCGGGCAGGCACATCGCCTCGTCGGCGTGGCCTTCGATACTGGCGGGTGCTCCGGTCGCCGTGGCGCCAAGGACCGTTACCCCGGGCGTCGCTACGCGCCGGGCGCTGTCGACGATCTTTCGGGTCATGGATTCAGTCGAGTTCGGGTTGACCACGAGGATGTCCATCGGAGGTTCCTTGTTTTGATGACATAGATTGTTAACAATAAATGATGACAAAGCAAGAATATCTTTGTCATCATTGTCAGCGGCTTGGCGGATGCCTAGCTTGAACGGGACAAGCGCAACCGGCCGGACCCGCGATGACCGACTCTCCCGAGGACATGATCGTCGCCTCGATCATCGAGGCCGTGGCCGAGCAGCGACTACCGGCTGGCACCAAGCTCGGCGAGCAGGCGTTGAGCGAACTCTTCGACTGCAATCGAGCGAACGTGCGCCGGGCGCTCGCATCGCTCGCGGCGCAGCAGGTGGTGGAACTGATCCCGAACCGGGGGGCCTACGTGACGACCCCGTCGCCGGACGAGGCGCGGGAGGTGTTCCAGGCCCGGCGCGCGGTCGAGCGGACGATCGCCCGGAATGCCACGCGC